>CAJCHQ010000597.1 GCA_903970295.1 Bryobacterales bacterium | reverse complement strand
TCTCTGTCGCTACTATTGCCTTGTTGTTTCCGGGCCCGAAAGATTTTTTCAGCATTGCTGGATGCGCTTTTGCCGCGGGTTTGTTCAGTTTCTTCGTCTATATGATGTCAGGACTGATCCCCATATTTTTCCCTGTCGCTTTGCTTGCTCTGCAACTGGTCGGTGGTTCGTTAGCTGGTCCGATCGCTCTCGATATTATGTGCGCATGGCTGGGTGTCGATTTAAGAACTGCCCCTTTGTTGGCCACACTTTCGTCTTTGTGGCTTACTTTCAATCTTTCGATTATGCCGATTCTGGCTTGTCCTATTTATTTTGCGGTGCTGCTAAGCTCTCGCTGGCAAACCACTTTTGGCTGGTCGATTGTGGGATTGATGGTCTGCGACGAAAACGGCGTCAGAGCATCGTTTGCGAAAGCATTCAAACGGACCATCTACCGACTATGGTGGCCGATCATGTTTCCTGGAAAGCTTAGTAGCTCCGCTTTTATTGACGACTGGGTGGAAAAGAAAAGTAATACGGTTTTGGTTTTGAAACCTCAAAACTTGCGGGCAGAAATGATTAAGGCAAACGATCAACTAACAAGGTCGACAGATCGAGTGACGATCGTTTCGCGAAATTCTTTGATTGGCGAAAATCAAAGACATTCTCTGGGACTCAGGTCTCAGGGTACAGTCTCTTCGGCGAAAGCGATCAAAAAATTGCTGAAGCCCGACTTGCCAGCGATTATTTTGCGGAGTGAGTCATACTTTATAGTAATGCTAGGCTTGTTGTTTTTGGCTCGCAATTCGGCTGCGGTCTGGACGCAAATCTATTTTTCTGGTTTCGCCCTGCGGGAGCACAGCACCCTCAGCAACCTGCTGGCTAAAAACGCAGACCTGGCTTTCTACGGGCCGATCGTAGCAGCAGCACTCTACATCAGTTTGGTCATCTTTATCAGAAGATCTATTCCCCAAAATTTGATTTTGGCCTCTGCTGGTTTTTCGCTGACTGCACCACATCACAAAAATGGTACCAAAACGTATCGTTGGCCTGATGTTTTGGCAGTCCACCTGGAAGAGGGCGAGGGTAAAGAACAAGAAGAAAAGTGGCTCGTCTTCGACATGAAGAGCGACAAACCTGTCAGGGTCAGGCTCGACATCATTCGATCGATAAGCTCGAAGGAAGAAATCTTGCGCGCAATCGAGCGCTGGGCTCCACACTGCTCTAAAGACCCTGAGTTGATCAGCAGTTTGCAGCCGCCAAGCAATTTCAGTTATACCGACATCTGGTTGGAAGCTTTGACGACACCGCCAAAGCGAGACAAATTGAAACCCCTGATTGCCGGTGCAGTGCTGAAAGATCATCAGTATCGTGTGACCAAGTTAATAGCCGTGGGTGGCCAGGGCTCGGTGTATCTGGCAAACGATTGCGTGTCTAACGAAGACGCTGTGTTGAAAGAATTCGTTTTGCCGGTATATGTCGATTTGGCGGTTAGAAGGAAGGCGATCGAGCGCTTTGAAAAAGAGGCGCGTCTGCTCAAACAAATGGATCATCCGCAAATCGTCAGGCTACTCGACTATTTCGTCGAGGATCATCGAGCATACCTGGTTTTGGAACATTTAAATGGAAGAAATTTGCATCAGGTCGTTAAAGACTCAGGCCGGCAGTCAGGCGATCAGGTCACTGCATTAGCTCTGCAAATGTGTAAGATCCTGGAGTATTTGCACGGGCAAGAACCGCCCGTAGTGCACAGAGATTTTACTCCTGAGAATCTGATTCTCGGCTTGGACGGAACTCTGCGCCTGATCGACTTCAACGTCGCGCAAACTTTGGACCAGTCGGCGACTACAACAGGAACAGTGGTCGGTAAACCATCGTATCTGGCTCCTGAACAGTTTCAGGGTGAGCCGACGCCGTTGAGCGATATTTATTCGTTCGGGGCAACATTGCATTATCTTTTGACTGGCGCCGATCCGCTACCGATTTCGACATCGCATCCGAGAGAACTTGTGCCCGAAGTACCAGAGCATTTAGATAATGTGATTGCTACTTGCACCAATTACAACCCCACCTTGCGCTATCAATCTGTCGAAGAAATCGAAAGATCCCTGTTGCCGGTCAAGATTTGAATTAGTTTGGGCTATGCTGCGTCAGTCTTCTGGAAGAAATCAGAGATATGAATTGCGGCGCGCTGAAAGAAGTTAGAGCGCTGAACTCGACGAAGATGGTTTGCGGCTTTTGCCTTCCTCTCACGAGACACCAAACAATTTTCGGGCTCTGCTGCGAGTGATGAAAGGCTGGACAGATAGAGCGTATTTAAATCGACTTTCTTGAATGGATTGTCCTGATTGCTCAGCATGGGCGGTCTCCTTCGGTAGTCAGACCGAATACTAACGATATTTTGGCGACGTGACAATCACGCAAACGGGGTATCCCCCGCGCTGGGAATGCTGATGAGCTGGTAGAATCAGCGCTCCTTGTTGTTGTTGTGCTCTGAGCTGTCCATTTTTGCGCTCCGGTGTTTAGCGCTGTGTGCGTCACGTATAATAGGTCTTCGGCGAGAAGTTCTGGAGGTGCTATGCGCGCATTGAAGCGGAGTGGAATCTTACTCTTGGTTGTATTCGGATTAACTGCTGCACCATCATTCGCGCAGCAAGAGCGATCGTCTTTTTCGATAACCAGCGTTAATTCATCGGGCCCTCCCGGCGTGCAAATAACAGAAAGTACTGAAGTTGGCCGTCCGAAGTACAAACAGCGGATCACAGATCTAGGAGATCAAATTCGACTGATTCAAAACAAAGGGTTCATCTCGCAAGGTGAAGCGGACAAATTTCTAAGTCGCCAGTCTGAACTGACTTCGATGGAAAAAGAGACCAGAGAGAAAGGATTTCCGAAACCGGCTACGGATGATCTGGAAAAGGCAATCACCTTGCTCAACGAAGAAGTGTTCAAGGCGTCGCACAAGACCAATCCGGTGAAGGCGGGGCAGGCGGAAAACGAAGTGAACGATCCGAATCTTATTCCAGCGTATCCGGACCGCAATCTCCAGCCTGGTAGCGGACACCTATCGGGGTCGAAAGGCGAGTAGAACCGATCAGCGAATTGCATTAAATTCGCAATGCGTTCAGGCGTTGCACAATCATTATAGATTTAGCTGCTATCTATATGTTGTGTCAAACCGTGCGTGAAATATCGCGAGGTCGTATAGATCCAAATCCAATTGTTGAAACGTATTTGTAACCATTAGCTGGCTGAGGCGCGCTAATGTATAGACGTTACTAATTTAGCTGCTGACCTCAATTGGAGGTCACGTTGCGCTCAACTGTATCTTCGAGGAGGAGCTATGAGCCCACCAGCCGGCTTGGCCGCGATGAACTCGGCACCTACTGTGCGCGAAATCAACGAGGCATCCACTGCAAAAAATTCCGGTGAATTGCATCATGCGCGGATTGAAGTGCGCAATTCGGTCGATCAAATGCTTGGACCATCGGTTAGTCACTCCGATCGTGCGCAAGCGATGAATCAAATATTCAACATGGATCCTCATGCTGAAGCCAAGATTCATGCGGGGCTGCCTGACCTGAAGCTTGTGAACAATCAAGATTCCATGGAACTCGGCGGCCATGGACCGCAGGTGGATAGTTCGAAAGCTCCATTGAGAGGTCCTCACTTAAAGCAATATGAAGAGCGGCACGAATGGGTTGATCCACCCGAAGAGTCTGAGGACGAATGATCGCAGCGACATAAGAAGAAAGATTTTTAGGGACTAGGCTTTGTCTTTCATGCGTTTTTCGGTTTTCAGCTGTTTGTCGAATGAAATTATTTGCTCGAGCTCTCGAACTTGCCCGTGGGCTTGAGTAATTTCAGCTTCCAAGAAGGTGATGCGGTGCATTAATAATTTCAGGCGGCGGCGTCCAGATAGTGCGTAGGCAGCGGCTCCGGTTAAAAAAGCCAGGCAGACAATGCCGGCCGCAATCGGCACTTCTTTGACCAACCAGGCGAAACCTAATATTGCCAGCGCAAATCCAGCTATGAAGCAGAGAAAGGCAATGGCCACAAGCGGACTCACGGCTGCCATGCCCAGATAAAAAAACAGTTTGCTCGTGCGCACGATTGTGCTTTCAGGCTTGGTGAAAACAATTGGCTTTTCGGCTGAGCTCAAAATAGGTGCCCCTTGCTTTTAGTCACGGCAACCCTAATCTTACCGCTTTTAAACCAAAAGAAGGGCGACCAGATAGCCGCCCAACTCGTTGAATATTACTGGCTGCCGCCGACAGGCGCCGGCGCCAGACTTAATAGATGTAGAGCATCTCTCTGAACTTGGGCAATGGCCACAGCGAATCATCGACGATCATCTCTAATTCGTCGGCCACAGTGCGCACGTCGTTCATGGTCGGAATTACCTTTTGTTGGTAGAACTTCGCATGAGCGAAAAGGTCATCGCCGTGATCCTCTTCCTGGTTGTGCCGGCGCAATTGCTCGAGCACTTCCAGGGAAGTCTTGAGTTGGCTGACCTTTTCGGCTATGTCGCGGAGCAGGTTTTCCTGCACAGTGACATTGATGCCATTGACTGCTGCCTTGGTTTGCACAATCGCTGTGGCGACGTGGGTTTGGTATTCCAGAGCAGCTGGAAGAATCATGTTGGTGGCGATGCTTTCAGTCAACAAGGCTTCAATGTTGATCGTCTTGCAGTAAGTTTCCAGCATGATGTTGTAGCGGCTGACCAATTCATCTTCCTTTAGAACACCGTATTTGCCGAAGACATCTTTGGCTTCTTGCTCAACGAGGGAAGGCAACGCTTCAACTGTGTTTTTGAGATTGGGTAGTCCGCGCCTTTCGGCTTCGTCGTGCCAGGATTGCGAATAGTTGTCGCCGTTAAAGAGAACGCGTTCGTTGTCGATCAGCACTTGCTTGGCGACGGCTTGGGCCGCGGCATTAACGTCATTGCCGTTTTTCGTGGCTTTCTCTATCTCAGTGCAAACAAAATCGAGCGATTCAGCCACGATTGTATTGAGAATCGTGTTTGGCCAGGAAATTGATTGGCTGGCGCCGACTGCTCGGAATTCGAATTTGTTACCGGTGAAGGCAAAAGGAGAAGTGCGGTTGCGGTCCGAATCATCTCGCGAAATATCGGGCAACTGAGTGACTGAAGACTTGATCGCACCAGCTTTGCTGCCGGGAGCTTCCTTGCCGGAGATGATCGATTTCACCATCTCACTCAGTCTGTCACCAAGATAAACGCTGATGATTGCCGGTGGTGCTTCGTTGGCACCAAGTCTGTGATCGTTGCCAGCGAAAGCGATACCAGCGCGCAATAACTTCGAATATTTATTGACGGCGCGAATTACCGCTGCGAGCACGACGATGAATTGCGTATTCTCTTGTGGTGTTTTGCCTGGCTCGAGAAGGTTGTTGCCTTCGTCATCAGCCATCGACCAGTTATTGTGCTTGCCACTGCCATTGACACCACTGAAGGGCTTTTCATGGAAGAGACAACGTAAACCGTGTTTCTGAGCTGTTTTGCGGAAGACTTCCATCAAAACCATGTTGTGATCGGTGGCCACGTTGCTTGTTTCGAAAACCGGTGCCACTTCGAATTGAGCCGGCGCGACTTCGTTGTGTCTGGTTTTAACCGGCACACCGAGCTTATAGAGTTCGTTCTCGGCATCCATCATGAAAGCAAGTACGCGCTCTCTGATTGAACCCCAGTAGTGATCTTCCATTTCTTGACCACGGGGAGGCTTGGCACCGAAGAGGGCGCGTCCGCAGTTGATCAAGTCAGGTCGAGCCAGGTAGAAGGCTTCGTCGATCAAGAAATATTCTTGCTCCGGACCGACGGTGCAATTTACGCGTTTGACGTCTTTCTTGCCGAGCAAGTGCAGCAGGCGCACACCTTGCTTGTTGATTGCTTCAAGCGAGCGGAGCAAAGGTGTTTTCTTATCGAGGGCATGACCGCTGAAAGAACAGAAAACGGTCGGAATACAAAGAGTCTTGCCGTTCACACTTTCCATCAAGAAAGCGGGGCTGGTCGGGTCCCAACCTGTGTATCCGCGAGCTTCGAATGTGGAACGGATACCGCCTGAGGGAAAGCTCGAGGCATCGGGCTCGCCCTGGATCAGAGTTTTGCCTGAGAATTCGAGAATGGCGGAACCTTCGTCAGCGCTCGAAACCAAGAAAGAGTCATGCTTCTCGGCGGTCAATCCAGTCATAGGATGGAACCAGTGAGTGAAGTGCGAGGCACCACGAGCGATGGCCCAATCCTTCATGGCGTTGGCAACGATGTCGGCGCTGTTGGCGTCGAGTTTTTCGCCGTGGTCGAGGCAACGGACAACAGCCTTGTATACGTTCTTCGGCAATAGTGTGCGCATGACTGTGCGATTGAACACATTGCTGCCGTAGATTTCGGAAACCCCGGTGCGTGTGTAATCAACAGTCGCGTTCACAGGATCGCGCGCTTGAATCGACTGAATAGCGGCTCTGCGTGCGCTGGAATGCCCGCCACCACTGCCGTTGCGATGGGTGTGCGGTCTGCTTTTACTCTCGGTTGCACTGAATGTCATAGCACCTCCTGATGCGTTTAAATCCCTAATGCTTTTAGAATGACGCGCTTCTTCCGCTGTCCATCAAACTCTGCGTAGAAAATCTGTTCCCATGGTCCAAGATCTAATTTGCCGTCAGTCACCGGCACGGTCACTTGATGATTGATCAAGATCCGCTTTAGATGCGCGTCTCCATTGTCTTCACCAGTATTGTGATGATGATATTTTGGATCTTCCGGCGCCAATTTTTCTAACCAGTTATCGATGTCTTTAATCAAGCCGTTTTCCCAATCATTTATATAGACGCCGGCGGTGATGTGCATAGCGGAGACCAGGATGAAACCCTCTCGCAGCCCGGTTTCGTCCAGAAATTTTTGAACATCGTCTGTGATGCGTATATACTCTCGCCGCTTCTTGGTATCGAACCAAAGATATTTGGTGTGGGCTTTCAGCGCTTCGCTGGTCTTCATCGGCTGTTCCCTTGCAAGAAAAGCACCGCCAGGACTTGCCAGGCGGGCAAGACTGGTTCCGGGACGCTCGGCCATTTAGTTTACAACTTTGGCAACCCGAATGGCAGGATGGAGCCCAGATCCTGTAACCGATTCGTTATCTAGACCGTTATCCAGACTGGCTGGCGACCCTTGCCGGAGCTCTCGACATCACTGGAAGCTATAAGTTTTGGCGAGACCTTTTAGATTAGTTTCGATGGCTCTGAGAGTGGCGATGCGCAAGTTGCGCAGATACGCGATACCGGTGGGCATCTCCTCAGCATCAGGCAGAGCGCGTACGGAGCTTTCGAATTGCCCGCCATCAGTCGGTGCATGCTGCAGGAGCGCCTTCGCTTTGTCGTAGTCGACATATGTAGGATGTCCTTCTTTAAAGGTGTATCCACCTGAAGGCAGGCGTTGCGCCTCTCTTTCCATATAGAACGCATGGGGATCGAGCGGGTTGTCGTCAAGAATCAGTTCGAAGAGCCGGGGTGGTCCTTGCTGGGCCGCCAGTTGATCTTCGGATGTCAGAGCTTTGATGCCGGGTCCGAATTTTTCGGCTTGACCAACATAGAAGCCGCGCATTTCGCCACTCTGGATGAAACTCACGCCTTTTTGTTTGACCACATCGGTGACACTGGCTCCTGGACCGACTTCCGAAGGGTGTGTGTGTCCGGTCGTCATTTCATGTATGCCGCGGCCTGTATTGGTTTCTTCCTCAGTGCCTCGATAAGCAGCGGTCATTGTGCCTCTGCGCATATTTATTTCGCGCGCAATTTCAGTTGTAATTTCGGCTTGAGTTTTGGCTTCTTCCTTCGTCAAGACCTTGGCTGCGACTTTAGCGGCGCGATCACGTGAGTCCCAGTATCTGTTCATTAGGCCGGCGCCGTTTTCTTTGAAGCTATCGGAGGCCGCGAGCAAATCCTGCGTCCCATCAGCGTTTATAAAGCTAGTCGAACCAAGAATGCGGGCCCGCAAATTATCTGCTGCGAAGGATGTGTTGCGGACGAGCCCACCGCGAGTGAGATAGCGGTAATTGAATTCAACCTTGCGCATCAGGTTCTCGGTGAGAAAGTCATCGAGCGCGGGCGCCTTAGGAATCAAGCGGTCGGCGGCGAAGCCCCCAGCCAGCAAGGGCACCCCGGTTTCGGCGAAAGGAGCGAATTGCCGTCCCACTTTTTGCGCGTAAGTTTGAGCGATCTTTTGGCGCTGTTCTGGGGTGTCGGCATGCTCTGCTTCGCGGAACATGCGTCCAGTATTGGTCCAGATTTTGCTCACACTATTTTTGATCTGATGGAAAGTCATATCTGCCATCGCCACTGCCGCGATGGCGCCAATGTCTTCCACCGCTACCGGAGCTTTTCGTGCACCGACGTAAAGACCGACGCCCGAAAGCGCCGAAAGACCGGATTCAAGCGATTGTTTAATCGGTGCAGCTTGGAAATCTTTGCGAATTTCGTCCCAGACAGCGCCCGGTGTGTCCTTAGCCAGCTCCCAGGCCGTCAGGGCTTCGTTTTTAGCGATTTTGAAGGTCTCGGACAACTGAACCGTCCATTAAAGCTGGTATCCCAGGCTCTAATCTAGTTCGCCGACCTATCTATGTCATTGGGGAAACTACGCTAAAAGTCTGAAAAGTCCAATCAGGATGACTTCTTCGTCTGCTTGCCCGAATTCTGATCGTTTCGATCATGGTCGCAGTTCTTCAGTCCGTTTAGATACTTGCGCGCCTCATCCATGCTGGGATCGAGAGCTAATGCCTGCGCATAGGCAGACTTCGCGGCTACGGCCTTGCCCAGACGTTCTTCGACTCGGCCTAAATGCGACCATAATCCAGCATGTTTAGGGCTGAGCACGACCGCCTGGTGAAATTCTGTTTCGGCTGTGTTCAAATCGCCTTTGGCTTCAGCCATCCAGGCCATGTCGACGTGCAGAGCGGCGGCTTTCGGATCGAGCTTGATCGCTCGACTGAGCTGGTCGACAGCGCGACCTGTTTGCCCGTGTTCGGACAAGATGTAAGCAAAATCAGCATGCCCGTAGGGATCGGAAGGATCCAGAGCGAAGCTCTGGGCATAGGCAGTTTCGGCTTTATCGAAATCACCGAGGCTGGCATAGCAGAAAGCAAGAGAACGAATGATCGCTGCGTTATGCGGTGCGTACTCCTGGGCTATTTTGAACTCTGATAAAGCGTTATCCCAGTGCCTGCTGAGACCATATTCCAGACCTTTGCGATAGTGAGCCTTGGCACCTCGGGCGGTGAGCTCTTCGCGCTCGGCTTGATTCAGTGGAATCGGCTCGCCGAGCCCGACAACCATCATGAACTCAGCAATCGCGCGCAGCGGATGTCCGCGCAAAAGAGAAATCAGACAGTAGTCTCGATGCGCCATCTTCATCGTTGGAACATACATGAGTGCTACTTCCAACTCGAGTTCCGTCATCTTAGTATCGAATTTGGTCAAGTAGGCATGAGCCAGTTCATAATGGTCTAGCGCATTGTTATTAGCCAGAGTAGCCGCAACTTTAGCCGGATCGATACCATCTACGGTGCCGGTGACAGCGGTATCAGTGCCGCCGTTCTTGGTGGCAGTTCCGGTGATAGCGGCATTGACTGCGTCTGTGACAGATTTTGCATCGGTGACAGATTTTGCGTCGGTGTCAATATTTGTGTGAGGAGTTACGGCAGCCCCGCCGGGCGACTGCGAAAAACTGGGAGAAGTCCCGAGAATCAAGGACGTGACAGTGACGAGTCCCAGGGTTCGGGCAAGGCTGAGCTTTCTTGATTCTTTTGACATGCAATAACGCTTCCTGAAGTACTTTCCCATTTTAATTGAACCGGCAAGAAGTGCAAATTTCGTGTCTAAGCGAATTTGACCCGGCTGCCGACTGGACCCAGCCATTATGGCAGGCAGTCTGGATGAAACCGAATTGGCTTAAGCCGGTTTGAAAACTAGTCATAACACTAGGAAGAGTTCAAATTTCGTCGGGAGTAAATACATATTCTTGCAGCTTAACACTCGGTGCCGGCTATGAGCAGGAGCAGGGGACCAGCTCTAATAGTGCCTAGATTGCCACCATCGAAATGCCGTTGGCGTCGGCATAGGCGATCATCTCTTCTCTTTCCACCACCATACATTCGTTGGCTCCGATGGCGAGAACGCCGCCTTGCTTCTCGTGTTTCATGGCGTCGAGTGTATTCATGCCTACAGTCGGAATATCGAAACGCTCATCCTGGTGGGGTCGCGCCACTTTAGCCACGACCACAGGACCGCGGGCGAGCTTGACCGCCCGGCGAATCGTTTCGTCGGTGCCCTCAATCGCTTCGATGGCAAGAATCATGCGGTCTTTGACGACAACCGTCTGACCGATATCGAGGCGCGCGATTTCTTTGGCCATTTTCAGTCCGTACTCGATGTCGACGTATTCTAAGCCGGTCGGCTGGCGCTCAGTTAGGACGCCGACGTTGGGGAAAAGATGACGGAGAAATTCGGTTTGAGTGAGCACTCTGAAGCCGTGGCGATCGAGCAAATCGCCGACTCCGAGCTGAATGGCGTCATCACTGAAATTCGGTAGTTTGCTCAGTTCTTTAATCGCCATCCAATCGAGCTTATGGAGATTGCGTAAGAGATTGAGTTTGGGCACTTTGCCGATTAAAACGACTCCCGTCACATTGTTGTGAGCCAGGAGTTTATGGATTTTGCCGATTTGGCCGGGACCGACTTCATAAGATACGTCGACGTGCGGGGCGATGCAGACACGGATGTTTTCAGAAAGTGCGAAAGCGACGACGCGATTACCGCGTGCTTTCATGGTTTGGGCCAGGATAATCGGCAGCTTGCCTTCGCCTGCGATGATGGCTAGTACCGTATCTGGTGTCAGGACAAATGGTTTTAAAATTGCGCCGGTGCTCGTCACGTTTTATAATCCCTGGTTATAATCGCAGTGTGATGTCGATCCAGTCTAACATCAGATTCAAAGTAGTTCCTTGAGACTGTCTTATTGTTTAAGCCAAAATGTATCCCTAACTGGCTTGACATCAGCGAAAGAATCGCATTAAACTGAGCTCATAACGAGCTGGAAAGCCGGCCGATGCCCACGGAGAACCTATGCCACGAGTGAATTCAATCATTCTCAGTGCCAGCCTGGCAGCGATAGCGACAGTGGGCTGCGGCTGCGGTGTCAGCGCTCAAGGTCAGCGTGGGGTAGACCCGAACATGGGTCACTTTTACATGGCGCGGCAGCAAATCACGATTCTTGACGACGGACCGGTTGTTAACAATCGTGTGTCGGCGCCGGCCCAGCCCGGGCAGCCGGCACCTGGGAACGGCGCCCTCCCTGGTGGGCCGATGCCCCTGGCGCCCGCCCGCTGGCAACAATATTCGCCCGCCGAGACGCCGCCTAACCTGAGCACATCGCTGCCGCGGGTGAACAACGGCATTCCTAAGAAGATTCCGCTGCCCGTGGCTAACCATGGCAGCCCCAGGAGCCTGGATGTCGGAAACAGGGCTAAGCCCGTAGCGGCGGCGCCCCCGCGCCCGACCGGACCGGCGACTTATGAGCCGTATAAGAAGTTCGCAGTCGAGCCCCCGGCTTCAACCGCTGCCGGCAGTTCGTCGCAGGGTCAGGTTTATGGCGATGTGCTGCACTGGGCGCGGCGCAAGCATAATTAGTATTAAAAAATTTCGTCTCGTAAAGTATTCGGTGTGAATGATGAAGAAGTTTCGTGGGATGCGCGGCTAAGTCACTTTGGGACGTATTGGCAAGCCGCGGCGCAAAAGTTCTGTGCTAACATAAATATTCTTCTGCCCGTAGCCCAGCTGGATAGAGCGCATGGCTACGAACCATGAGGTCGCAAGTTCGAATCTTGCCGGGCAGGCACTTAAAACAATGATGAATCGCCGTTCTTGAAAGAGGTGGCGATTTTTTATTGGGGTAGAGAAAACAGCCTGGTGGCCCATGGGTGGCCCATTCGAAATAAATTTTGGCGTATGGAAATAATGTTTGCGAGAAGTCATTGGAACACTGTCATTTTCTCTGCGAACATGCGCGCGACCCATGCGTCCTCGGGCTGTGACGAGAGGGATAGCGATATCCGTTTACACCGAAGGGGTTAGGAGTTCGAGTCTCTTACCGCCCAAGGCTTTCAGGGATCGATAACATACTACGTTCAACCTATGTTCAACCGCGGCCGGAAATTTACGGATACGTTGAACAATGTCGAGTGAATCGTCACTGGTACTACGTGTGATATCAAGAGTAATTCGCTACTGTTAATCGGTTTTGCCACGAACCATGCAGGGAGCGGGTTCGAATCTCTTCAGGCAGACCAATCGAAACAACGATGGATCGGCGTTCTTGCAAGATGTGCCGATTTTTTTGCGGACAAATCGCGTCTTGCCAATTTGTCACCGCCCAGAAATTTCCAAAAGCTATATTTCAGCCAATGGTGTGGCTGTGTCCCTGAACTAGGACGCGACGCGCCGTTCATCCTCTCTTGACAGCCGGGTTGGGATAATATTGAGGGTTGACTAGTGCGTCAACGCTGACCTGGGGCCGATACGAATGGTAAATGTCGAGACAATAGATCTCTCGCCGCTAGGAATAACCTTCCCACACGATTCAGTGGGAATGGTCATTGCCCAACCTCACGTTCTCTTAACGCAAGTAGAGCCGTATAAATGTACCTCTGTTGACACGGCACAACAAGTGATCGCCAAGACTCTGGATGTGGCCCTCTCTCGCCCGCATGGTCTATCAAAAACTCACTTCACTATTTTTCCTGAATATAGCATTCCTGGTTTGGAAGGAATCGACAAAATAGAAAGCGTATTGTTTTCGAGAATGTGCTTAGTGCCGGTGGAGTTTTCATCTTTCGGGGCATTGGGAGCCTGAGACTTTCGTTCGGGTTGGACAGTAGCGGGCCGAGGATTGTGCTTTTCTGTCTTATTGCCATGATCGCGCTTGTTGCGCTT
>CAJCHQ010000596.1 GCA_903970295.1 Bryobacterales bacterium | reverse complement strand
AGCGATGATGCGCATGACTGCGTTTCCGCTCTCGATTATCGCCCAGATGATCGCTCGCGGAGATATCGCTGAACGGGGCGTGCTCAGACAAGAAACTTCGGTGCCGGTGAAGCTCTTTCTGGCAGAACTGGCTAGCCGCGGAATTAACTTGACAATGTCCGAAAGGGCGCCAGCTGCGCGCGTTTAGATTAAACAAAAAACGTTTCGGTTTCCTGTCGAAAAAACATTGGGGATGTATAGACCTTATGCATCGCCACACCGATACATTTTCAATTGTCTTTCCGCTGGGGGAAAAGATGACCTTCGAATCGCCACGATTTCGACAACCGGAAGATTTGAAAGGCAAGCCAACTGCTGCACAGTTTGATGCCAGCGAATACTGGTCCCCACCGTATATCGCAAACGGAGTCAACGATCGCCAGATTGCCATTGCGACAGACAACCGCGCCTTCGCATCACAACCTCTGGATGCGGTAAAACCTGGGGAAGCGTCACTCGAACACAAACTAATTTTTCACAACAACACAACCGACGCTTACCAGCATGCGTTCGCGACACACCAGCCGTTAGTCGTGGTTTTCACCCAAAAAGGGCAGTATTCCGAAATTATGCAGCAAGAGCTGAATTCAATGCAACTTGGCACGGCAGCCAGTAAGGCAGTGTTTTTGCATGCCGATCCAAACCAGGACCTGGCCGCCCTTGGTCTGGCAAAACGGCTTGGCATCCAGTATCCGTCGATCTCGATACTGGATACCAGAGATCCCGATAAATTAAATGAGGCAGCCCGCATTGTCGGCTATGTTCCCAATCTCAAGAAAACTCTAGGAGATTCCATTCAAGCCGTGCTCGCTTCGACATAAGATTAAGACATAAACGTAAGCCCTTGCTATATTTATATGCGAGAAAGAGCGTTCGTCCGCCCGTCATCTCAGCTGCAAAGCTCGAGAAACCGCGGTCAACAAGATGCTATCGGAGGCGCTCGCACTCCCCGAATATACAAGTGGAGAAAGAAAATGACAGTCGATATCAGCATTGACCGCTTGAGCGAGTACGCCACTTCAGTGCGCAGCGAATACGAAGCCGCACTCAAGGTTCTGGTCGATATTCCAAGCGTGAGTATGGATCCGGCCTTCAGCAAAGATGTGATCCGCGCAGGCGAAAAAGCCTGTGAGCTCTTGAAACAAGCGGGCGCCAAAGCTGAAATCGTCCAGACCAAAGGCTATCCGGTCATTATCGGGGAACTCGTCAGCGATCCAAAACACCCAACAGTGACGGTCTACAACCACATCGATGTGCAGCCAGCCGATCCCAGCGAATGGCAGTCACCACCTTTCCACATGTCGGTAGAGGACGGAGTTTACCGCGGACGCGGCACCACCGACGATAAAGGACCGGCTCTGGCAGTTTTATATGCGGCTAAATACGCGCACGAAAACAAAATCCCGCTCAACATCAAGTTCATCTGGGAATTGGAAGAAGAAAACGGCAGCCCCTCTTTTGAGGGTTTCCTCAAAGCTAACAAAGAAAAGCTTAAAACCGACTCAGTCGTGGTCTCTGACACGATCTGGGTGTCGCGCGACAAACCGGCAATTCCATACGGCTTGCGCGGGCTGCAGGGAGTATTGGTCAAACTCAAAACCGGAGCCAAAGATGTTCATTCAGGCACCACTGGTGGTTTAGCCAGAAATCCGATCGGCGAACTATGTCAGCTGATTTCCGAATGCTATGACGCGCGCACCGGACATGTGCACATTCCCGGCTTCTACGACGATGTGCCGAAGTTGAGCCAGAGCGAAAGCGACAATTTCGTCAGCTCGGGCTTCGATATCAACTATTTCAAAAAGGCCCATGAATTGCATTCCTTGCGCACCGATGATGCAAGAGATGGCTCGCAGCGCATCTGGGCCCATCCGACCTTCGAGGTGCACGGTATCGTCGGCGGTTACAGCGGCACCGGGGTAAAAACAATAGTTCCCCACGAAGCGGAAGCAAAGATCAGTATGCGCCTGGTACCGAATCAAGATCCGGAAAAAATCCTTGCCCTCTTCACTAAATTCGTCAAAGCGAAATGCCCCGATTGCGAAGTCGTAGGAGCCGGCACCCTGCGACCGTACTCAGGCCAATTCGATGGTCCATTCGCTAAAGCGGCGGCTGAAGCGATGGTCAAAGCTTTCGGCCAACAGCCGGCTTTCACCAGAGAGGGCGGCTCGATTGGAGCGGTCGTCAGCATGAATGATGTTTTGCAAGTGCCGATAACGTTCCTTGGACTTTCGTTGCCCGAGCATGGCTATCATGCCATCAATGAAAACTTTGATTGGCAACAAGCCGGTGGTGGCATCCAGATGTTCATCACCTATTTCGAGCTGCTCTCGAAGATGAAGGCCTAACAAGAACGAGAATCTGGAGCGTATGCCGAGAATCTGGAGCGTATGCCTAGAATCTGAAGCGTATGCCTAGAACTTGATCGTATCTATGAGGGCAATTGCTTGCGCGGCAATCGCTTCGCCGCGTCCGATTTCACCGAGCCCTTCCATCGTTTTGGCTTTGACGCTGACCAGATGATAGGGCAGACTGAGGGCGGCCGACAATTTCACTCGAATCGATTCGTAAGCGTGAGAGAGTTTTGGTTTTTCACAGAGAACCGTGGCGTCGATGTTCACTATCTGGTAATTTTCAGTCTTCACCAACCCTGCCACTTTGCTCAGCAAATTGATGCTATAGGCGCCTTCATGCGCTTTATCGTCGGTTGGAAAATGTGTGCCTATATCGCCCAAACCAGAGGCACCGAGCAATGCGTCGATAATTGCGTGCGTCAAGACATCACCGTCCGAGTGCCCGAGCAGTCCTTTTTCGAAAGGAATCTCGATGCCGCCAAGAACCAGCTTGCGACCTTCGACCAATCTGTGAATATCAAATCCCTGACCGATTCTCATGATTCCCCTATACAGTTTGCAAAATCAAAAATTGGGCACCGGTTTCTACAGTGTCTCCGACTTTAACCGAGAGATTAGAAACTTTGCCACCACGGTCGGCAAGCACTTCGGATTCCATTTTCATCGCTTCCAGAATCAAGAGCTTAGCGCCCGAATCGACGACGTCACCATCTTTTACGAATATCTGCTTGATCAATCCTGGCATCGCCGCCTTCACCGCACCGCTCTGGTCGATTCTGCTCGAGGAGAGAAGGGCTGACTTAGCGGCTCTGGCATTCGATGCATTCGCTCGAGCCAGGGAAGGCCGTGCGCCTAATTCTTGCCGATTACCCCCGCCACCGGATTGGGAAGCCATGACCGGATGGCGAGACCCATTTTGCACGATCGATGCTGCAGCGGCTGGGGCACTGTCCGATGTGTTCGCGGCTAGGCTTGCGTTCGCGGTTACGTTTGTGTTCGCCCCGGCAGCATTCGAATCAACGACTTCGCTGACCAGAATTTTGAATTGCTTTTGATTGACTTCGACTTCGAAAGTTCTAGTCGGTAACTTTTCTTTAGTCGCTGGCTCGTTTTGATCCGCCCCCGCTGCCGCGGTTCCTGTGCCCGCTACTCCTGCCGCGCCCGCAATTCCATTTGCTGCCTTCTGGCCAAAATCTTGAGGAAATTTCTTCATGAAAATGGCTTCGACATATTTGGTGTCGACTTCCCCGGCTCGAAATGTTTCATCCTGCAAAATAGCTATGTGAAAAGGAATAGTCGTGGACACTCCCTCGATTCGATAATCGCGCAAAGCCACAAGTCCGCGGGCGATCGCTTCTTCGCGATCACGGCCCCAAACGATCATTTTGGCCAGCAGTGAGTCATAGAAAGGAAGAACCTGGTAACCAGCATAACAGGAGGAGTCAATCCTCAACCAGGGCAGGCGCGGCTCACTGTAACCAGATATGGTGCCAGGGCTGGGCATAAAATTCTTGAACGGATCTTCGGCATTGATGCGAAACTCGATCGCATGACCGCGAGGCTGAACATCCGCTTGCTTGAAGGACAAGGGCATGCCGCAGGCTACACGAATCTGTTCCTTGACGATATCTATGCCCGTCACCATTTCTGTAATCGGGTGTTCAACTTGCACGCGTGTATTCACTTCCAGAAAATAGAATTCGTCTCCTGACACGAGAAACTCGAGAGTACCGGCGGATGTGTAGTTGAGTGCAGCCGCTCCTCGCACTGCGGCTTGCAAAAGTTTGTCCCGCACTGCCGGTTGCAGGATAGGTGCCGGCGTCTCTTCGACTAATTTTTGATGGCGCCTTTGACTCGAACAATCACGCTCTCCTAAATGCACGACTTCGCCGTGTTCGTCGCCCAGGACCTGAACTTCTATATGGTGGGGATGGTCCAGATATTTCTCGACATAGACTTCGCCACTGCCGAAATAACTTTCGCCCTCGCGTTGTGCTGACGCCAGAGCAGAATCTACATCCGCTTCAGAGCGCACAACCTTTAAGCCTCTGCCACCACCACCGGCACTAGCCTTGATCGCCAGTGGATAACCAAATTTGATGCCAAGCTTTTTTACTTCTTCGACTGTTTTGACAGGGTCGGTCGTACCGGGAACAACCGGAACAAGCGCAGATTCCATTCTGCGTCTGGCCTCGACCTTGGAGCCCATCTTGCGAATCACGTCAGGCTTGGGCCCGATAAAAACTAAACCCGCTTTGGCACAGGCTTCGGCAAAATCTCCGTTCTCGGAAAGAAAACCGTAGCCCGGATGTACCGCCTGCGCGCCAGATCTGATGGCAAGTTCGACAATCTGAGCGATGTCGAGATAAACGCGACCCGGCTGTCCCTCCAGTTTGTAACACTCATCGGCCACCGCAACATGTCGGCTATTTTGATCGGCCTCTGAAAAAATGGCCACTGTTTTCACACCGAGCTCGCGGCATGCGGTGATCACACGCAGAGCAATTTCACCTCGGTTAGCGATCAGCACTTTCGTAAACATCTTTAATGACCCAACATGAACTGTGACTTACTGAAAACTAAATTAGTTCTCAAAACTCCATAAGAGTAAGGGCAATACGAGTCATTCACGACTTATTCGTAATTAGAATCTCCTAAAATGAAAGTCCGTCTTCTCGGCAATCCGGGCAGGCTAGACTGCCAGACGCATTGCGCCCAGCAAACAGTTTTCACACTGTTGCATATACCGGGTTGCTTCCTTCTTGAGAATGGTACGATCTTGGCGTATTGCCCTCAGTGCGCCGGGCGCAACTTTACAGAGTTTCTCGCCGTTGGCACTCGACATCCAAACTCAAACGCACAGTGAACAGAGCCACCGAATCGGAGACCGATTTTTAATGAGCGCCGCTGATATAAAGACCGTGTTCATGGCTGGCAGCGGTTTTATGGGATCGGCAATCGCCTATCTCGTGGCCACTAAAACAAACGCCAAGGTGCATCTTTACGATATATCGGCAGAGTCTCTAAAAAAAGGCTTAGCCGGCATCGACAAAATGGGCAAAAGCTCCGTCGATAAAGGATTTATCACTCAAGACAAACT
>CAJCHQ010000595.1 GCA_903970295.1 Bryobacterales bacterium | reverse complement strand
CTGGTCCGCCTGGCCCACGAAATCCGCCAGGAGCAGGTCCATTGCCCCAACCGCCATGCCCGTTATGCCACAGTCCGTGGTCGCGGTCGTACCAGCCATGCGACATGAAGCCCTGGTAGTAGTTCCACCAGAAAGGGCTGCCGTAGCGGGGAATTGGACCGATCCAAATCCAATAGCCCAGGCTGGAATCGTATTCGCCATAGCCAACGTTGACCTCGTCCAGGGTCGATTCTGCCCTGTCCGGGACACCGTCAGGGTATGGATAACCACTTGGATCGGTATAACCGCTTGGTCCGGGGTCGGCTGCGATCGGTCCAAGATACGATGTGGGTGGGTAATCCGGCGGGTAAGTGCAGGCGACAAGAATCACAGCGAGAGGCAGAAGCATGCCGAATGGCAACAGCTTGCGAGTCGTCATTTACTAATCCGGTGGCTTTAAACCGCCCGGCTCCTTCAAGGGTGAAGTGACAGAGAAGAGCCCCTATAGGTCCTTCCGTTCGAAGTGCGCGCAACAAAAACAAATGGAGAACGAAAAAGATCCGCGCACCCAGGCGTGAATTAGACGAGAAACGCAATAAGAAGTGGGTTTTGTCGGTTGTTGGGAAGGGGCTGAAGAGAAGGGGTAGTAATGAAAATTTGCGAGATTACGTGCTCAAGCACAAGGCATTCAGCCATAAGTCTTGTATTGCAAAGTGGCTTAACAGTGCGTGGGCTTCCTCTCAGGGATTGTCTTTGTAACCTCCAGATTAATTTCGCAGACAATCTTGACTTCCTGGCAAAAATTCACAAAATAAACACGGATGTCAGTACATACTCTCTCTGTCAACTCGAGGCTTTCTCTTATGTCCAAACTGAAGGGTCTTCTAGCGATTTCGCTTTTACTAACAACATTGTCTAGCGCCGCCCTGCCAGCTCACGCTGAAAAGGTGCTCGAGGGGGCTGTCTGTTCGGTCAATGTTCATAAACTGACGAGCGGCATCGATTGGTATACCGATCTCAAGAAAGCCGAACAAACCGCCGCCGAACAAAACAAGTTGGTTTTCTGGATGCATATGCTGGGCAAGATTGACGGCGCCACTTGAAGTGCCGGCAATAGCTTGAGAGCCGTGTCGCTCTCTTCCGAACCAGCGTTTTCCCTGCTCCAGAACGACTTTATTTGCGGCTACAAAGATATTTCGCACAAAAAATATGCCGGTGCCTCGGGTAAGCATAATCCAGACGAGAACGCGGTCGATACAACCAATGGTGCTGGACCGCACAACATCCAGATGTTTGTAATGACCCCAGATGGTGTCGTTCTTCATTGTTTGCCGGGTTATTGGCACGCTCAAGACTTGGCGAGCGAACTGCAATTTGCCGAACAAATCAATAAAGTCTGGCAAGATCCCAATCTCACCGATGCTCAAAAACGTCAGACATTCTCGCAGATGAACCTCGAGCAGATTGCGATGGAGCCGAAGGGCATGGGCAACCGCAGCCACATGCAGGGATTCGATCTGCAATACGAAGCCAAACACAATCCTAATGGCGGTTTCTTCAAAAACCCTCAGTTGGTCGATACGACAACGGGTAAAACACCGCCGAATAATGTCAAAACGGTTGATGTGGTTATGCATGAAAGAATGGCTCAGAGGCCTTTTCTGGCATACAAAAATTTCGATGTCCCCACCTATTCTTCATACGGCAAGAACGAATACGATAAGCACGAGCAGTTCCGCATGGCTAATGGTCAGATTCAGCCTGGCGCCAACCTCAAATCAGAGCCGATGATTGGCAATGACCCGCGCGCGCATCCAGTCGAAACACAAGTGAAGAAGCAAGCGCCGCGCATTGCTCGCACAGGATTGAACATGTTTTTGCGTTACGGGCTTCGCAGTCTCTAACCGAAAGCGAGTTCGCGCGAGCCCGACAGCTTAGCGAAGCGTGCGATACCCGTAACGCGACCGCTGGCCGGTTAGCTTTCGCTTAGCCCTGTAATTATGTGCAAATGTTGCGTCTTTCGATCGAGGACCAGCTGCAAATGGCACGGTTGTAACGCTTTACCAGTGGTAATCTGGTCAGATTGTTCTCATAGCAACAACCGTGTTAATCACACGTTACTGTCCTCTTTGACTCTTCCACTCTTAAATTCATTCGCACCACCAAAGCTCTTTTAGCGCTCTGAACCGAATTCTGGCAATTTTTGCTGGTAAACGCCACTTTGTCTGCCAGCAGCATTCGTCCGGCGTTCGGAAACACAGCAGCGCGTTAGAAGAGAAGGTCCGAATTAGTTTTTAGGGACACAGTCAAATTGCGGCAGAAGTTGACTAAAGCCGATTTTGTGCGCGTTTCTACCGCACAAAGTTAACTCAATGCAATCTATTTCAGGAGCAACTCTCATGCCCGCATTCGAAGAACGTATCGAAGAATTCCGTTGCACCGTCATTCATGCCGGTCGTCGCATCACTGTCACCCTTCCTCACAGGCGCCATTACACTGTCGAAGAAGTGCTGCGTGAGGCGCAGATCGAAATTCGCGGCTTTTCGGTCCGCCGCAGCGACGTCACTCTCACCCTCGTCGACATCGTCGAGCATGGCCACGTCATCGAGTTGATCGAAGTGCGCCAGGGTGAAGCCCAGAACGAAGACATAGTCGTTGAAGTCGTCGCCTTCGGACAGCGTCATCAGATCCGCCTGCCGCGCCGCAACGGTTCGTCGTACACGGTCGAGGAAGTGCTTCTCCGGTCGAGCATCCCCAACTGGGATCGCTGCCAGTTTCGGAGTCATTTCGGCGTCACGATCACGACCACCACGGTCGTCGAGAACGGTCACGTCATTTACGTCCTTACCAAGATCAAGGGCAACAACTAGCCTTGACCTGAATCGTCGGTGAGTTCGGTTCTACACGCAGGCGCGTCCTCCATCTCGCTTTCGGGGATGTAGTCCGTGCCTCGCGTGTAGGCCGTTGTATTCATGAGGTTCACAGTCATCTAATCCATAGATCGTGAACCCGACAGGAGGGCGTTATGGCATTGCGACTTTTCAAACCAAAGAGGTACCAGATTCGGTGGCTCGAGGCCGACGCGGTTCATGCCCTGCTAGCTGCAGGCATATCGCTCGACTCGAGTGATGATGGAATATTCATTCAGGCGCAGGACTTACCCAAGGTGCTTACGACACTGAACAAGCGTGTTGTAGCCACTTACCCATCGCAGTTCAAACGCATCGACGAGGCTGTTCTCTTGCCCAACTACGAACGGCGTGACCAGGGCACAGTCAATATCGACTACGGAACTGGCGAGAAAAGCCCTGAAACGGAGAGCATAGTTTCAGTCGTTGCAGGCGAGTTACTGCCTATCCTCAGGCGCGACATCGTCGTTCATCTGGCCGCTGGCGCTGTCTGTGCACCAATAGTTGATGGACGTTTCCACATCTTTGTGGACGCGGCCGCTGCCGCTAGCGAGCACACGGAGATCCCGGAGCAAGTTTTCGGAGTACCGGTTCAATTTAAACAGGGCTTTTTTTCTCGACAGTTGCCCGTTGCTTACAGGCCGAGTGGACGAGGCGGGTCGATCGTGGATTGGAGCACGGAGTTTACAGCCGCTGAAATTGTCGATGACTGCCTCTACATCCACTTCGATCTACTGCGCTGCAAGCCTACCCACACGCAACTTGTTCTGTTGGCTCGCATTTTAAGAAAGACCGCCGATCAGTTGCTGGCCGATCAGCTCCTGGCGGAGGTGGTGAGGACTGTCGCAGCCGAAAGAGAAAATGGCGCGGCAGCTGTGCCGATTCGCTTCGACAGAGTGCCTCGGCACTTCGCTCGTCAGACCCTGTCATTGATTGGCAGTGTGCTTTCGTTGCAAGTGACGAGACCGATTGTCGTGCATATGGCAGGAGGTGTGCAGAAACCGGTCGACGACGGCCAGTTTCACGTTTTTCTGCCAGGAAGCCCGGTCAAAACAATCGGTGCGGAAATTCCCTTGCAGCTTTTCGGTGTCGCCGTCACATGCAAAAATAAAGCCTGGTCTCTCGCTTCGGGTTGCACACCGATAACTGACGACTGCGGATTCATGGTCGCTCAGCTGGTTGGCATGAACAATCTCTTCATTGCCTTCAATCCGGTTAATGACACCGCGGACGGTATCGGCAATATCAGGCTTGGCTGGGAACTTCTGGGACGCATTCTCAGAGCAGCCCTCAAAGAGCTGGATGTCGATTCCATCATCAGAGAGATCATCAGTGAGGAGAGTGGTGTAACCACTGCGACCAATTGGTCGATCGATCAAGCTCTTCCCCGCAACGTTGAGGTGTCGGGCTTTGGCGGTCGGGCGCTGGCTGTCGTGAAGTCACTGTCCGCCCAGCTACTCGCTCCAGCTTTAGACAGAGATGTCTACGTTTACGATAGCCGCGGCGAAAACCAGATGCCGGTAAGAGACGGACGTTTCTACGTCTTTTTCCAGGGAACGCCTATTGGTGAGGCTTGTGCCAGCACACCGTCGGAGTTGTTTGGAGTGGCACTGCCCACGCGCGAAAGGGCATTCTGGCCTTCGGGCAAGGGTATAGCCATTGCAGATGGTGCTGGTTTTCTGGTTGGCGAGTTGGTCGACAACAACTTGTACATCCACGCAAAACTCATTCACCATGGCACGCGGAGCGAAGCGAGAATGCTAGCTCGACTGATGGCAGCCGCTTTGCGTGAGTATGCCCTGGCGGCGAGGGCAGACAAGCCGGAAGATACGACAGGCAATTATGAGAGCATCTGCTGGAGCCGGGTCAAAGCGCGACTGGATAATTCGGTACACAGTCCTGTTAATTCAGGGGCAGTCGCACTAGCCGAAGGCACTCTTCGAGAGTCAATTCAGTTAACACAGCGCTGCGAAAGAGAACTCTTGCGGCTGGAAGTGAGTGAGCAATTCGGACGAGAGTACGATGAGCTGTTGGCTATACAAAAGGTGCGTAATGTCACGGTCGGCAATGGGCAAATAGTTGTCGATACGAACACGCTCTTTTGCGTTGATACCCGCACGGGCATCAACCACGAGATCGGTGCTTTTAAAATCCACATTCCCACGGAAAGTGGACGGCTGAAGTGGTTCAACCAAACTCGCACTGTTGGGCCTGCGGATGCCCGTATGAATGCTCCGCACGTGGCAGCCACGGGACTCGCTTGCGAAGGCTCGACCAAAGATGAGTGGCCGCACTTCATAGCCCAGCGCCAGTTTGCGTACGTGGTGATGAAGGCGATTCAATTCATCGAATCGGCGAACACGGATGACGCCTGGGGTAAGAAAATCAGCGATTGGCCAGTCGCGGCCCAGAGTTAAGGAGATGAGATGAGCAAAATCTATCTTATATCTGGGCTCGCACAGGCTCAGAGAAACGAGTTGAAACAAGGGGGTGTCGTCTATTCCTCCTGGAGCGAAGACACCATCACGATCGAAGAGCACCTGCTCGAGCAGACGCTTCAGATCTTGCGCGCGACTGCGACGGCAACGTTCACAGACTTCGAGAACGTGTTGCAACTCGCGCTCACTGCCAATATGCCGGTGACAGCCGCTACACGCGCCGCTACTCGCGCCTCTTCTCGCATGCTTACGGCAGAGCAAAATCGGTCGCGTGAAAACTACATCGCAGCCTGCGCAAAGCGCATCGCTGAAGGGTTGCAGTCAGCAAAGGCGACAATCGAAGGACAAAAACAGGACTTTCCTGCCAAGATCGAACGCTTTACCGCCGCTAAAAGGGAATACGTTTTTTGTCGGAGCGCTCCGAATCAGGAAGCACTGGCTCAAGCATTCCGGGCCGAGTTCGGGCGGCTTTTGCAGACTGACAAGGTTATTGGCGTACGGGTGACGGCGCAGACCATTCTGGTTTATACCGACACGCTCTATGCCACCGCGCGCGACACCAACCTGCGGCATGAGGTGGGCAAATTTCTGATCGTGATCGACGTCGACGGCAAGAACGGCGGCATTCGCTGGTTCAACTCAAGCCGGAGAGTCAACGCTTCACGACCGGGCATGAACGCACCGAATGTGTATGAAGATGGGACAGCCTACCAGGACGAGCTTCTAGCAACATTCTACGAGCTGATCGCCCGGTTTCAATTTGCGGCTGTAGCTGACATGGCTATTCAATTTATCGAGGAAGTCACGAACAACGACCTCGCTACCACAATCAACAACTGGCCTGTGGCCACCGAAGGAGAGCAAGCATGAAATTACCGAAGTTTGTGAAAAATTTGCTGGATGGAACTGCCGACGGTGGCGAGCCGGTGAACGAAAGTGACAAGCGAAGCGGCGGTGAGCAGTTCTCTAGACAGCCTGTCGGTGCTGCTCAAGATATTGTTCAGCCATCCGCACGGAGCGAACCAGGGGCTGGCGACAACAACGCCGATGCGGAGCGGGACGGAAATTTCGAGCGACCGTTCTTCACTCGTCGCGAGCCGGACAGTCCCTTTCACCAGCACTTCTTCCGCACTCGTGCGGAATTCTTGCGTTCACCTGGTCTGCCCAAAATCCTCATCTCGGATCATGCTTATCGGCGCATGTGTCTGATCGTCGAGACGGCGCCCAAGGAAGTGGGTTGGCTGGGCACTGTCGATCGGCTGCCGAGCGGCAACTTCTACATCGACGAAGTCTTCGTGCCCGCTCAGGAAGTGACAGGTTCCGAAACCGACCCGACCGATGAAGGGCAGTTCGACGTGATGAGTGAACTGGTCGAGCAGGGCGAAGAAGGCATGAAGAAGATCGAGCGCCTCAGGTTCTGGGGGCACTCGCATGTTCACATGGGGACTTCGGCATCCGGTACCGACGAGAACACGCCATTGAATTATCAGCGGCTTGGTTTGCCGTGGTTCATCAGGGGCATCTTCAACAAGCTCGGGCGTGCCGAGTTCACTGTCTATCTCTTCCACGAGGGACATCGTTTTCTCGATGTGCCCTGGGAGGCGGTAGACGCTCAGACTGGCGAAGTTTTGCCTATCGGGCGAGCCGAGAAGCGCGATTGGGGCTCGACTCAGCCGATCTCGGCGGATGCAGGCACAAATCGCACTGAGTTCAAAGAACGCGGCCCCGGTTTTGCGTCGCCATATGAACCGCCGCCGATTTTACTGCCGAGCAAACTTGTCGCGAGCAAAGCCGAGCGGATGCAAGTCAGAGACGAGCTTGCCGCGAAGTTGACGGAGAGGAAGTTTCGCTTCTTCGGAGGCTGGGGAGGCGGAGAGCGCACGGTCGAGGAAAACACAGGCGATCAGCGCAGTGCTTCCCCGTACCGTGATCGGAATGGGCTCAGCCATGATGGGCGCTCCGATACCACTAGTGGTGCAGCTCCCACCGACAAGCCGAAGCACCGCTTGCATTTGACCGGCGGAGAGGAGTAGAGACCATGCCTACTGCAATCGATACCTCACGTCACATCGACGTGTTTTCACCCGACGCTCTGGGCAACGTTCGTGTCGATGTTATCGGCGCAGGCGCAACTGGCTCTCGCGTCGTTCTCAGTCTGGCCAAGCTTGGTCTGGAGAACATCCATGTCTGGGACTTCGACATCGTCGAGCCGCACAACATCGCCAATCAAGTCTATCGATTGGGTGATGTTACCCGGTTCAAAGTCGAGGCGCTCCAGGAGATCGTCCTGGAGGCCACTGGCACGCGAGTGAACATTCACAACGAAAAGGTAGATGGCTCGCAGAAGCTGGGCGAAATCATCTTCCTGCTGGTGGACTCAATGGCCGCGCGCAAGCAAATCTGGGAGCGGGCGGTGCGCAACAAGATTCGGGTCAAGCTCATGCTCGAAACGAGAATGGGCACCGATTCTGGTCGCGTCTACACGATTCTTCCTGCCGACCCGGATCAAATCGCGAAGTACGAAGAGAACCTCTATGAGGATGTCGAAGCGGAGGTTTCCGCTTGCGGCACCAGCATGTCGGTTGGACCGACGGCGGAAGTGATCTCGGGACTGGCTGTCTGGCAAATGATGCGCTGGGCAGCAATCAAGCAAGGCAAGCCAGACACGCTCAACCCGGAGATCATCTTCGGATTGAGACCGCTGTATACGCTTGCCTGATTCGATCGAACCACTTTCTACAAAGAGCCTTTACGACCGTGACCAGATCGCCCTGGTCACGGTTCTTCAGGCAAGGAGCAAGTGATGACTCAAACAATCAACATCGACCGAGTGAAGAGACAGACCTTCCATGAACGGTTGCGGGTCCTAGCGAATATCGAACCCTTCGCTCTGTTCAATGGGTTTTATGTCTTGTTCGGCTTCACTCTCACAATTTCTTTCTTCGCTGCAGCATTCCTGGCTCTGACCAAGCATCACGAAGCAACTGAGTCGCTTTTTCAGGTCGCACCTGTGAGCACAGTTTTGTGGGGAATCGCCTATGGCGCTTGGCCAGACCGTCTCAGGTGGGCATGGTCGATCCTCACCGTCGTTGCCACTCTGGGAATGGTCGTCGCCATTTTCGTGGTGCTTGGGCAGTCAGGTTCGTCCACTCTTCTGGAGGGCTTAATCGAGGGAGCATGCGCTCTACCAGTGTTCTGGACGGTCGCCTTCGCAGTGAAAAAGTACTTTTCCTAGCTCAACTCGTGGCGTTGTTCGCGTCATCTTTTGCGGACGACGAGAGGCGTGTCAAAAACGGAGATTATCATGCCAAATGCATCAATCGTTTCACAACGGTTTCAGTTCACAAAGCCCAAACCCATTGACCTGATCAACAGATTCTATGCGGCTTTCGGGTTCATTCTCACGATCTCGATTCACGTCGCTTGCTACAAGACAGCCAGCCCTCACTGCAGCGACACGTTTGACGACTTGTTGGGTTGCGCGATCGCTGTCGTGCCTATCTGGGGAATTGTCTATGGAGGATGGATGGCCAGACAGACCTGGCCGTGGTGTTTGTTGACACTGTTCTCAATCTGTTCATTGATTGGTCTGGGCTTCCGCGTTCTCGGACAAACGGAGATGTTTGTCTGCTTCGCGTTCGCCCAGGGCTTATGCGTGTTCTGGTTACTCATATCTGGCATCAAGATGGGCAAGTGGCCGAATCGATAATCGTTGACGAGCGAGTGGGCAAAGCAGCTGTCGTGCTGTTTTGCTCACTCGACTCAAACAAACAAATTTCCTGCGGATATTCGATTTGGAGAAATTGCTATATGAGCCGGTAGTATTATACGAGTGAGTAGAAAATTTGATCACAGAAACTCGCAGAGAGGGTCTTAACCTGGCTGCGGTTTCCGTCACTCAGAAGGTTTCCAACCGGCTTCAATTCGTTCATGTCTACTTAGCGTTTTTGTATAACTCGCGGACGCGTTTGATTCCCCCCGCTTTCTGGAACAGTCGCTCGCCGCTTTCTTGAATTTCCGCAAGCGATCGCATCCTTTCATTGCCAGAGTGCGGAAAGACGATGTAGACGATTCCCTCGTTAGTGCCACCGATGCGAGCATTGGTATCGACTCCGAGAGCCCGCGCCAGAGCGACAGAACCTTCGCCGAGTTTATCGCCCGGACCACGATCGGCGAAGATCGCTGGAGAACGGAGACCATTGTCCAGATTGATGACCATGCCGAAATCTCCGAGGCGGACGTCTTCTTCTTTTTCCAAGAGTGGTGGCAAAACAAAGAAGGGAATCTGTGTGGCGTCAACAAATCGACCTGGTTCGTCGATCTTTTTAGACTCGTCCTGGAGACTAGTCGTTGAGATGTAGAAACCATCTTTGACAAGTGGATTCCAAAATTTTTATTCTGTCTTGCCATGGAAGAAAAGAAAAAAC
>CAJCHQ010000594.1 GCA_903970295.1 Bryobacterales bacterium | reverse complement strand
GTGGCGCAGCCGCGCCGCAAAGCAGCGTCTGGGGCTACGCCTGGACGGTGCCTGAAGGACAAGCGGGTGGCGAATACACCATTCATGCCAGTTATACCATGGATGTGCATCCGCCAGCGGAACGAAAATTCGACATCCGCGCGTACCGGGCACCACGGTTGAAGTCGCAGATCGTTTTCATGCGCGACGGCTATGGTCCTGGCGAAAAAGTCACCGCCACGCTCGACGTGAAGCGCGCCGAAGGCGGTGTTCCCGAAGGCGCGAAGGTGACTATCAGTGCTCGTGTGGACGGCCTGCAAATAGATGGTGGCACGGCCAAAGTCGACGCGAAGGGGCTGTGCTCCGTAAATTTTTCCCTGCCGCGCCATATTCCCCGTGGCGACGGGACATTGGCTTTGGTGATCGAAGACGGCGGCGTTGTCGAGACGGCATCCAAGACCATTCCGATTCTTCTGCAAACGGTGGATATCCACATCTATCCTGAAGGCGGCGATCTGATCGCCGGTTACAAGAACCGCGTCTATGTGCAGGCCAATCAGCCTAACGGAAAACCTGCTGATCTGCTGGGGCAACTGATATGCAAGCAAACTGGGCACGTCAATAAAGTCATTACAGCTTTCCATACAGAGCATGAAGGACGCGGACGCTTCGAGTTTACGCCGGAAGCTAATCGGCAGTATTTTTTGACCATCTCTAAACCAAGCGGAATCAAGACGGTTTATGCATTGCCGAATGCGAAATCTCAGGGCGCCGTCATCCGCTCTGATAGCGACATCTTCAGTAAAGGCAAACCCATAACTGTGCAAGTGGGTTGCACGGACAAGGCCTTTACCGTGAGAGTGTCGAAGCGCGAGCGAGAAGTCGCTCACCAGGATCTGAGGCAGACAAAGGACATGGTGTTTAGACATGCGATGCGCCCACTGACGTTGAACGTGCCACCAGATCTGGACGGTGTGTTTGCAGTCACAGTTTTTGCCGAGAAAGGCACGCCATTGGCTGAACGATTGGTCTTTCGCCAGGCAAGCAAGCCGCTGAATATCAGCATCAAGCCCGACAAGAATTCGTACATTCCGGGCGAAAGCGCTAAGCTCACCGTCAAAGCAACCGACTCAAATGGCAGACCGGTGTCGGCGGAAGTAGGTGTCACAGTCACTGACGACAGCATTCTCGAAATGGTCGAGAAGCGCGAACAGCCGCCCCGCTTGCCAGTCATGGTCTTCCTTGAATCGGAAGTGAAAGATCTGGCGGATGCGCATGTTTACTTGGATGCGAAGAATCCGAAGGCACCCGTTGCTACCGACTTATTGCTTGGCACACAAGGCTGGCGACGCTTTGCATTCGTCGATTACAACAAATTCGTTCTTGCCGCTGGCGACAATGCCCTGCGTGTGCTGGCTTTGGAGAAGCCTTTTGTGGCGCAGGTCGTTCCCGTCCCGCCTCTAGTGGCAGCAATGGGAGGTGGGGGACTGCCTAAAGCTGTACCGCTTCAAAGCCATGTCGCCGGACTGTTAACACCCGGTAGGGGAGGTCAGCGCGCGGCGGATGGGACACAGGTGAGCCAGCCAGCTCTTCATGGCACCGATGCCTTCAAGAAGCAAGATAAAGCCGCTGCCCAAGCAGTTCTCCAAGTTGCTCCCAACCCTGCCACCAGCCAACAGGGTCCGATGCAAGAATCGAACGCTTCGCCAAGACAAGGGGGGAGATTTTATTATGCCCCTAATAATTTCAATCTACTTCATGTTGGAAAAAACGGCGCCGCGGCACAGACCAGCAAATTCGGAAATCCAGAGCCGGTCAAGCCATCGAGAGGATTGACCATCTATGAGACCAGGCGCATGTCACCTCGCAACGGCGACCTCGTCATGGTCCGCGAATTCGCGCACCAGGTGCGGCCCGATCGCCAGCCGACCGATCGTCTGGACTTTGCCGAAACGCTTTACTGGAGCGCTGGCGTCAAGACCGATCCTGCAACCGGAGAAGGCACCATCAACTTTGGTCTCAACGACAGCGTCACCACATTTCGCGTATTCGCAGACGGCTTTGCGGAAGATGGTGCAGTAGGCGCAGCCAACATTGGGCTAGCTGCTATCCAGCCGTTTTACGCCGAAGCCAAATTGCCGCTCGAAGTGACGGCCGGCGACCAGGTCTTGCTGCCCATCAGTCTTGTTAATACGACTGCCAATGAGCTTAGCGGCACCGATGTGAAAGTCGACTTGGACGGTGACTTCAAACTGGCAGCCTTGCAGAATGGTCGTCAGCAGATCGGCGCCGGAAGTCGAGTTCGCTGGATTCAACCAATTATCGTCGGATTGGTCAAGGGCATTAAGGACTTCGTCCTCAACGCAAAGGCCGGTCCATACGAAGACAAAGTCACACGCAAACTTTCGGTCAAGCCAAAAGGTTTCCCGATAGAAAAATCTTTTGGGGGCATGATCGAGCCTGATAAGCCGCTAATTTTCAAAATCACCATTGAGAAAGATGTGGTGCCCGGCAGCATCATCACAAACACTGGTGTGTATCCATCGCCGCTTGCGAACATGACCGAGGCGCTCGAGCGAATGATTCAGGAGCCGAACGGGTGTTTTGAACAAACCTCGTCCACCAGCTATCCGCTCACTATGGCGCAACAATATTTTCAATCGCATTCTGGCGTCGATCCTAAGTTGATGGAAACATCGCGTCAGAAGCTCGCTGCGGGGTACAAACGTTTGATTGGATTCTGGTGTGCGGATCGAG
>CAJCHQ010000593.1 GCA_903970295.1 Bryobacterales bacterium | reverse complement strand
CTTTGAGAGAAAGCGCTGACCGGTGTTCGTGGCTAATTCAGCCACTTCCCAGGCTGTGCAATGTTTGCACAGCCAATACCTAGGAGTCTCGAATATCTCATAAAAACTTTGTCCCCGGCTGGTCGAAAGTCTCGGGGACTTTCTTCATCAACATAACTGGAGTGAACAATGCCTATGTCTCTAGTCGTACGTTATACCTTGCGAAATCTGCACCGAGTACAGACACGCAAGGCAGCAGCCAAACCCTCCTCCGGGAGGTGGGCCCTCAAGCTGTGCCGCATCAAGCAGCCCTGTCCTCGGCGGAGGAACATCCGGCGATTTGCGGCGCAATAGAAAGCTTTTTGCAACGGAGGGAGGGTGTGCAAACCCTCCCTTTCTCCGCTGTGAAGTTCCTGTACTTGGAAGAATAATTTTGGACCAGTCTCGTAAATAAGGATCAGACCATGGCACCGAGCGAAATCAGCGACCCATTTAAAACGGAACTCTCGAAGCGCATGGAAGAGAAAAACGCGCAAGCACTTTCAGTTCCAAGCTATTTTGTTGTGCTAGATTCGCACGCTATGCGTGACGGCCGCGACGAGCTAGGCTTACTTCGCCGCAGGGGAAACGAGTGTCTCGTAAGCTCATACACGCTCTATCCTGGAACCAGCGAGCTGCTCGCTATGTTCGTGGAAAAAGCGAAGACAAATTGGGAACTCATCAAAGTCCCCTGCGACGATAGCAAGTTCGATTTTGTCGTCACGGCTGTCAGTCATATCACAGTTGCCTGCGAACTGATGACTGAGTTCAGGCACCTCGTAGATCCGCAGGAAGGTGATAGACAGACTTCACAAAAACTTATTCAAGATTCTTCGTCCCTCAAGACCGCCGAGCAGCAGTTCAGCGAAACGGCCGCGCAGATACTTGACTTTGCGAAGCAGGTCATTAATGCGCTGCGACAACTCGACCTGTTTCACGGCCGTCCCGAGGTCATTACAGAGCACCAAAAGTTTCTTCTCAAACGAAATTTGGAATACGGTTACCATGTTGCCGACATCATTCTGCGCGTGCTGAACCCGTGCGCGCAGGACAAGGCGCATTATGATCACGTCCACTTCTGGAGTTTGCCCAGCGAGGAAACATCCATGGTTCCTGAATGGCATGTGATTCGTTCAGCGGTACTCGTTGATTTGGCGGCCGTGCTTGGCATACTTGCTGATCGGGATAAGCGAGCGGCTGAGTTAATCAGGCAGAAATGGAATGATGACCGGGCGAGGGAAAAGCAGCGTTCTGCAATTGCACACAGTGCGTAAATGTCTAATCAAACGTCGGAAAGGAAAGTAGATGAAAGTAGCCGCTTCTATTGCTTTTTTGCTCGAGTTCACGAGTTTCTCCCTGCACGCCCACGAGGTGCAAAAGCTGCGCCCTGTAACCGATCTGAGTGGCGCCGTCTGTGTGCATCAGCCCACAGCGAATCAAGTACCGATACTGGAAGTGAATGGACCGCCAGGCGGCTGCACCTATACCAAGCTGCTTTCTCTTGAGGACATCGAGGGCTCAAGTCACAGTGGTTCTGCCCACTGGATATGGCTCTATAAGAAAGCCCTCAAGCAGAATGTGCGAATAGAAGTTGCTTATCCTGCCAGGTCTAGAGATAGCTCAACCGAGTTACGCGATACTTTGTTCAACGGAGGCGGCGTGATCATCGGGAAGGTTTGCGACAAAATTGTTATTGCCACGGTTAATCATGTTGTCCACATAGATCTGGTGCATCCGGAAGTAGTTCAATCTGACGCGCCTCACTACACCGTCACTATGCCGAACGGCGGTCGTTATCCGGCGCAGCTTGAATTTTTCGATGCGGCTAATCAGACCGCAGTGCTGTCAATTAGTCCTGGTGATGCAAAAGTGGGCAGTTACAGCGTGGCCAGATTTGCCAAGAGCACGAGCTTGAATGGAAAAGGTCTCATTACAGGGTTTCCTTCAAATTCGAGCACACTTTATGCCTCAACTGTCGTGTTTAAGAGTATGCGGTCCGCGAGCGAATCATTCGGAAACCTTCTCAAGGGGGAAGATCCTGCGCGCCCCGTGCAAGAGATGATTGGTCACACCGCCGATGGTGAATCTGGCTCGGCGGTCTACTCACGCGACGGATTAGCACATGGTCTCTTCGAGGCATGGACTGTCCACCCCGATGGGACTCGCTACGTTTACGCCGACCCTGTCACACAGACACAGGTCAACGCGTGGCTCGCGGCTGTTTTATTATTATTACACATATAGCTTTTGGTGCCGGTGGCGAAGTCAAAAACTTACGCGCTTTCCGGCTTTCTCGCTCAGTTGAACGATTACGTATGAGTATCGCTCACGACAAGAAAGGAATTTAGAATGACTACTAAAGAGCGCTATAAACACACCATGTCACTCGACAAGTGCATCATGATTGATGGTAAGCCAAAACTTTTTCTGGCCGGTGAAATTCACCCATTTCGGTTGCAGCCTAGCGAATGGGAGGACCGTCTGCTCAAATTGAAGCGGCTGGGGCTCAACACAGTCGCCTTTTACATTCCCTGGCTCTGGCACGAACTGCCCGATGGAAGTTTCGACTTCACCGGCCGCACAGATCCGCGGAGGGATCTGGTCTCGTTTCTTGCCCTATGCAAGAAACACGAGCTCGATGTAATCTCCCGCCCGGGTCCATTCGTCATGGCAGAACTCAAGAACGAAGGCATACCTTATAGGCTGTACAAGGCACCCTTCGTGCGGCCGATCACCTGGAACGGGGCGCCAGTCACTACACGTACGATGGATTATCTGTCGCCGGACTTCCTGGCGGCGACGAAGTCCTGGTATGAGCAGGTGATGCCCGTACTTGCAGACCACCTCAAGTCGCGCGGCGGCTCGATTATTGCCGTGCAGCTAGACAATGAAATCGGCATGTTGTCCTGGGTTTCTAATTGTCCCGACCTTACTGACGTAGTCTGTGAGGACCTTCGCCAGTGGGCTATCACCGTATATGGTGATGCCCGCGCGTCTGAGGTGATTGGCGCGGATTCGTCCAACCCAATTGCATTCGCGGCTCGTTTGCGCGCGCCTGGCGATTCACTGCCGTTGCACGATGCGCTGGGCAGATACATGCGCGACCGGTTCCGCCGATACGTCAAAACGCTTCGAGAATATGCCGAGGAATTTGGCGTAACTGATGTAATCTGGGTCGTAAATGTGCATGGGACAAGCAGGGATCGAGGACGCACGTTCCCAATAGGCATTAGCCAATTGTTCCAGTGCTATCAAGGTCAGACCAACCTGACAGCAGGAACCGACCACTACTTAGGAAATCTCACTGTCACCAATGTCGGCGATCTGGTCGCAATGCACGAGTTCATGGTGGCGACCCTTGCCCCCGATCAACCGCTCATCACCCTTGAACACGAATGCGGAAATAGCGACTACGGAGACGACCTGGGCGCTCTCAGCGACCCGGAAGCGGCCGTGTTGACGGCGCGTGTTTGCATTCTGCGGTGCAAGGCTTTGAATTTCTACTTGCTGGCTGGGGGCGAAAACCCGCACATGCCGAGCCAAGGAGACGGCATGGATCGCCTTGCTTTCACGGGGCAGCGCCACGGTTTCGCTTCGCCGATTAGCCCCGAAGGTAAACTCGATGTCAGTTATTTCGCATTGAAAGATGTCGTACAATCCTTCCGCGCGGTCGAGCGTCTGCTCGCAGATTGCGTCAAGGAAAACGATGACATCATTCTCGGCTTCGATCCCGACCACTACCTGACCGAGTATTGTTATCCAGGCGCGACTCAGCGCGCAGCTCAGGTTGCCGATCTCGAGCAGTATCGTGGCTTTGGCCCCGGCGACATCATTGCTCGCGCCATGGTGCTGGGCGGCTATTCGTTCTGGTCGCAAAATGTGCAAAATGTTGTGCCGACAGCTTCTACTGTTGTCTTCACTACTGGGCTAACGCTCGGGCGTGGTGTGCAAGAGAACCTCGTCGCCTATCTGCAAGGCGGCGGGAAACTTCTGCTGGTTGGACTACTGCCCGAGCGCGATCACGACGGAACGCCCTGTAACATTCTCGCCGATGCTATGGGTCTCAGGAGTGCTGGTAGGGTGGAGACTGCGATAGGCCCAAACGGTCAGTATTGGCCGTCCTGTGCCGCACATGGCCCGCTCGCTCCTCAGCCAGAGGTGCGAGTGAACACGGTCCAGTTGCTTCTCTCTAGCGATGGCAGTGACATAAAATCGCCATTGCTCACGGAGATGGAGACAGGCAAAGCCTGTGCCGTACATATACCGGTGGGCGCAGGCGAGGCTATCATGCTGGGTTGTGACTACCCGGCGCACCTCGAGGTCTACGCGAAGTTGTTCTCTTTGCTCGGAGTGCAGCGCCGCTGGATTATCGATGCAGCCGCACCGGGCGTCTTTGCGACGTCGACGATCACACCGAATGGTGAGCGCTTGTTGCACGTGATCAATGTGGCACCATATGAAGTGACATATAGGTTGCGCGACAACAAAGGGCGGGATTTGTTCAAGCGCAAGCTTCGCATCCCGGCACGATCAGGTGTGATGCTTCCCTTCGGAGTGAAGATGAACTTCGCGACCATTGTGAAGTCGACTGCAGAGATCGCACACCAGGGAAGAAAGACCTTACTATTTCGTCCAACCCAGAAGATTGACATAATCATCTTGAAGACTAATAAGAAGGTCATCTGCCCAGGTCACAAGGTTATGCGTCATGGTACGCGAGTCACGGTGAGCCTTAACGAACTAACTCACCATGGTGAACCCGTGCGGCTCGTCTTCAAGTAAATTGAAACGTCCGGAGCTGGATGCACTCAGAGGTGTGCTACCGCTCCGGACGTCACTTTGCCATCGCCACCGGTGCCTCTGGCAATAAAAGCGAGAGCGGCACATGTAAAAATTTTTCATTCTCTACTTTGCTTAATATACATATTTACAGCAATACATGAGCAAAAGCCGGCTCGAAACATATTTACTGAAAACAAAACAAATACGGTAAAGTTTTAGAAAACGAAAATCCACAAATACCAGGCGTGCTGCAGTGTACATTGGTGCTTCAGGGCCGACTGACGAGAAGTCAAAGCTTCTAACATCAATCGAGCCCAGTCTTAGAATCGGTCAGTTACTGTGTGTAAACATGTAAACAGACAATTCTTAGATTAGAAGTCCGTTTTGGTTACCAGTGCCAACGAGGGTATACGCATTCGTAACGACCGAAGGCGTTCAGTACTAGCCTACCGGGCCACCGGCAGACAATTACAGGACGATAGCGTTCGATGACACGCCCTCCATGCCAACCATTAGCATTGGCTCCGGTGACCGCAAACATAAATACTGCAGCGACAAGCATAGATTTCAACATCATAACTTCCTTTTTTTCTGGTACGGATGGCTCAGGCCATCCTGATCGAGCATCGATTGAGATCTGCTCGTTCAGTATGGTCCGAGATGATTTACCAACGAAGAGCGAGAGGGACCAAGAAATCTTTCTCGGTTCCCTCCGGGTATTTCTTTCTCAGGGTCGGTGCCATAGCGCGTCAGTCACCCTGAGAGTGATCGTCATGCGTGACCGAGCAGATGGGCAAGGGCGCGAAGGAGCAGGGGGAGCAGGAGAGCGGCCGCTTGAACGAGCAGGGGGACAACCTTTATGGTAGCGCCGACGGTATAGATCAAGTTCAAGACCAGCCATGCGCCTGCCAGCGGAACTTTTTCCTTCAGTCCCAAATAGGCGAACTGACAAAGAAAGACCGACCCTACGAGAATGAAGCACCAGGCGACAAGCTGGTTTGTTCCCATTAGGGTATAACCCCACACGAGGAACTCCGCTCCGATTGCAGCAAGCGGGTTGGCACCGTGTTTACCTTTGAAGCATTCGCACCAATATATCGGTGACAGGATTTTCCAGAGAGATGAGACTTTCAACTCGTCAAGAATAATCAAAATCCCCAAGCAGCCGTAAGTGACGGTCAAGCGGATTGCCAGCTCTGGCACCAGGCTGAATGAAGATATTATTGGCAAAATCGCCGAAAACGCTGCATTAATTTGCAGCACGGTAAATATCGGCAGTCTTTTTACTAGCGGAGCCAGAATCAGAATGACCGCCCCCAGGAAAAAACAGGCTTGCGGCAGTTCTGCCTGTGTTGGCAGCTTAGTGCGAGAGAAGACTGCGGTGACCCAATCAAGGCGCGCAAATGAGCTGGTGATCTCTGTATCGGTGACACTCAGAGCAACGCCGAAGGCGAGCACACAAATGCCGAAGTAAACAGTTGCGTCGAGTGGTTTCAGGTTCATTGAGATGCCCTTTCTATGAGCGAAAACGAATGGCGGATTGCGACCCGCC
>CAJCHQ010000592.1 GCA_903970295.1 Bryobacterales bacterium | reverse complement strand
TGCCTCGAGCAGCGGCGGCATCGGACCTCGCCCATCAGTCGAGCAATCATTTTTCCCCAGGGCATTTTGTGCTGCTCTGGCAACTGAGGCCTTGGATTGTGTTAGTGACCTGCCTTCATCTATCTGGTTCGAAGGCGACTTCTCCGCCTGGCGGCAATGCCTGAGCGCCAGCACTGCATAAAGCAGCGGCAAATATGAGGTGATTGGGTTAGAACTACCTTGAGCCTCGTTACGGCGCCGGCGAAGCTAACCTTGATAAAAGCAAGCCGACGCCGATCAAATCTATACCGTCCTAGCATTTCACAGTAATCCGTCCGAAAGAGGAAAATTATGGCAACTAGCAGAGTTAGCCACGCTCACGGAACAGTTGTATTTTGGCGTGCCAAGAATGAACCGCTTCTGTGTAAGCGCTTGTCCGAAACTCCTGAGCCCCTAGTTCTCGGTAGTACCCTGGATGTGGGTGATAAGAAGTTTGTGCAAACGCATCCTGTTTACAGCATCAGCCGACGCACCAGTCAAGGGCGGTCGAGAAATCTCAGCATTGCGTTGACCGAAGCGCTTAGAAACATGTTCGGGGCTGAGGCTGCTCTTGCGAATTTGCTAAGCGGCATCGTTTGCATCGGCGACGATAACCCGCTGGTAACCACACCGACTGCTGCCGCGGGCAACATTGAAATCGTTGGTGGTTTGACAACTTTCCCGGCAGATCTAAACCAGTACACTGGCATCCTCTCCAAGCTCGGAGCGGTGTTGGTCAACGAAAAAGATTGCAGACAAATTATCCTGATTCGCTGTGCGGCTTTGCCCGCATCTGCGTTTGCCGTCAATGACGACGCCGGTGCGATGACCCGGATGCTAATCGCCGTTCACGGCATTCCCTCACTGTGAGTCTCAGGAACTTACTGCTCTTCTGACCCAAGTCGACCAAGAACTGAATCCGATGCAGGTTGCTTCACTCTGACGCTGGGCTGACCCGCGCAGAAATCGAGGTGAGGCATGCTCTCGTTTCGTTCATCGAGACGTGCCTCACGCTTGATTCGTGCCGCTTTTATCAATGGCGGCTTTTACTACATGAAGTCATACTATTGAATCACTTGTTTCTGGGCAATGTGCAATTGCCGACATGTCGGAATAAGTCGTCAATGCTACAGCTTCAGCGTCCGCTTCCCCAGCCATTCGGGTTGGTGCCCCAGGCATTGCGGTTGGTGCCCCAGGCATTGGTGTTCGTACCCCAGGCATTATTGTTATTGCCCCAGGCATTAGGGTTGTTTTCCGGAACTTGCATGCGGCGCCGGCCCATCGGGTACGCAGCCTGGGCATTGCCGATCGTCGGCGCATTTCGGGCAGCCATTTTATCGACTTGCCCGTAGGAGTCGCGTGCATCTTCTTGTTTGTCATACTTTGGTTTGCCGTAATCGGCGAAGGCAGCTACGTCGAAGTGTTCATATGACTCGAATGGTCTTCTCGCCATCCGTTCGTGAAAAATCTCGTCGGTGGTTTTGAAGGCATTCTGCGGCAATTTCGCTCCGGAATCGAGAGCCATGGCCACGACATTCCGATTGCGAATCGTGTCTGAATGATTTAGCCTGTGCTCGGCTTCGTATTTCTGGTCGAAGCCTTGCATATGGCTGCGGCGAACCATTGCGGGTGAATGCTCCTGGATATGCGCCAGGTGCATTTGGCGAAAAGTTTGATCTTTTTGCGCGCGCGTCAAACGAGGATTCGTCCAGACGGTGTTGAGCTGTTCGGCAAGCTCCATCTCGGTGACCAGGTCCTGGGGATTCCAGAAGCCAGGCAAGCAAGTCAGCACCGTGCCGTCGGCCGCTAGGATGAACATCTGGATGTTGTGCGGACCAGCGCCATTTGTTGTGTTAATGGCTTTGCCATCTTTTTCGTGCAAGCCTGAGGCGCCAGCGTAAGGCTCATTCGAGATATCTTTGTAGCCGCAAACGAATGATTGCTTGAGAGCCGACAGAGCAGGGTCTTGCGAGAGCGACACGGCTCTCAGGCTATTGCCGGCACTTCAGGTAGCGCCGCTGAGCGAACCCAGCATGTGCATCCAGAACACCAATTTCCCCCGTTGAGCCGCCGTTCGTTCAGCCTGATAAAGCGAGGTGTTCCATTGAATTTCGCTCGTTAGCTGGTTGGTTCGATCGTGATTAACGTTGCCTGGCACCAGCAGTGGCGCTGCTTGCACAGAAACGATCGTGAGGCTTAGCAGGGCGGTCAGTAAAGCCGGAAGTCGTCTTTTCACATTCAATCCTCGTGCTTAAACCGATGGAACAATGCCTTTATCATTCTAGAACGTCGGTGTGCAGAATATGTGAGTGCGTGTCTGAGTGATTGGTTCGTAGAGCCTCGCTAGCCTCGCCAGTGGACAGTTAGGAAGACTACGCATGATTTCGCTCAGGTTGTTTATAACAAACGTTAAACGAGAAAACTTCATTTGGTTGCGCATTCTCCAATTGCTATCACATTCGTATCTACACTTTGTCTTAAAAAAAGGAGCTGCTCACCAGACAAAGCGTTTCAAATCTATCTTGAAACTCTGGTGTGCATTTTCTTGATGTGGGGTGTGGACCGAAGCTCGTGAAACCGGCGCATTCGTCGCCAACAACTGGAGTAATACCTATGTCCGCAGCAAGCAATATTCGCCTTCCTCGCCTACTTCGCCAGACCTATCGCAATGCCCTCGAGGCGACTCTGCATGCGACTACACCCGCCCTCAACGCGCACACCCTCGCCGTGGTCACCCCGCACCTCAACGATGCGCAACGGCAGGAGCTGCTCACCCGGGTAGCAAACGACGAACGCGTCTACATCGCCACTCCCGCCCTGGAAGTCGAGAACAGCTACTTCATCGTCGCCCTCATACCTGGATTCACTCCCAGCGCAGATTCGAGGTCGGAAAGCCTGGAGCTCATCCGCGAGTGTGAACCCGAGTTCCAGCCCAATCGCTCTCTCTTTCCGCCGACTATCAGCATCGTCAAAGCCAAGCGCTGCACAGTGGTCGTCCCGGAGCGGGAAGCGTTGTTCGCGCAGGAGGCACTCGATTTCGCACGCAATCGCTGGGGCCAGCAACTGGGCGCCGAATGCGACGGACTGTATCAACAGATTGTCCTGGAGGACCAAGCTCTGAAGTCCAGGGGGTTGCCCGTCCTGCCTCTGAGCCTGACTGTCGTGCACTGTGCATCCTCTGCTTCCGCCGACGCAGATTCCGCCGACGCAGATTCCTCCGTTGCCCTCAGCACCAATCTCGCGGAAGCGCTGGTTGCTCGGTGCACACGAATCTTCGCCGGCGAAATCGAGTGCATCGAACATCTCGGCTGGCAGCGCACAAGCTACGCGATCAAGACCTGGGAGCTGAGCGAAGTGCCGCCGCGGATTATCTCTCATCTCGTCCAGCGGCGATTGATGGCAGCCTGACCGTCGCAAACTAATCACTGGAGATAGGGCGCCTCAATCCTCGAGACTCTCTATCTCCGGTGACTTTTTTTGCTTTTTTTTGGATCTGACTGGCACCATATGCGGTGGCGTGAAATTTCTGAAGCGAGCAGGTGCGTGCGACTATTGTTATTTGCCAATCAGTGCCGGTGGCGATGATGCAGATCGGGCAAATGAAAATGCGAGTGCCTCATTGAAGTATGTTCGTGCTCGTGCGTGAGCCATGTTTGCTCAAATGCTCACCAAAAAAATGCAGGCGATGATCGTAGTAAAAACGAGTTCGAGATTTAGCCAAATCGATACCGAGCCAGCTTTGGCGAGTTGCAGTCCAGACATGAGCGCAGGCGCTAATGTTCCTCCCAAAAAGAGCGAGGTGGCGAGGAGCTTTTTATTTTTTGAATCCAGTTGCCATGGCAATTTATTCCCAATTTGAAAAAAGGAGGGTGCCATGGCGATGGCGGAACCTAAGTACATCAAGCCGGCCAGCTGTAGTGGACTGATATGTACCAATAGTGGTTTGCTGCAAGGGGTGGCTGCGCCAAAGAGCAAAGCCGAAACCATGGACATGACGATCGATCTGACAGGAAGATGATTGCCTGTTCGAACATGTCCTGCATGAACCTGGATTTGAGCGTCTTGCGAATCGATAAGTGATGATTTGCTTGATCATGACCGTCGCGATCAGGGTCGTCCATTTTCGAGTCGTCCTTTACCCAGAGCATCGCAGATGATGTCTTAGTCTGCAAGTCCAAGAAATACAGTGCGGAAGTTATTAAATTTTTGTTGTGTTAAATTAGCTAAAAATAGATTAAATCGGCAAAATAGTAAACAAAAGCAAAAAAACAAAAAAGAAGGAAGAACTGGACATCTTTTGCAATGCCCAGCCCTTCCTTGATCGAGCAATCTCTGAACTGGCACGTACCAACCAGTCAAAATGCCGTGCGATTCAGTTGCTACCTTTCACCCAGTCTGGCCACTGACCTGCACGATCTTCAAAGCTGATTCCGCTTTACCCAGGCGCAGTTTCAGCTTTGCTGCTGTCTTAAGCGTCGCCACCGGGCGCGGTGCTCTCCGGCTCGGTAGTCAGACTGATGAGACCCGCCTTGTCCGCCAGTCCGGCAGTGACCAGCGCCAGAAGAGCGCTGCTCAGGGTGCCATTGCCAGCGGCGCCGCCTTCGCCAGCTGCGCCACTGACAAGGAAGTTCGGAGTGATTCGGATGTTGCCATCGGCGATCTTGCCGAGCGCTTGCACCAGAGCTAGACCACTCGGGCCCAGCGCCTTCGCTTGCTCGTTGAAAGCGACACCGGTAGCCCGGCCCTGGGCTTCGATCACTCCCGCCTGAGCGAGACCTGTCTTGGTCGTACGTTCCGCATCGGCATCCGCTTCGATCTTGATCGCTTTGGCCTTGCCTTCGGCGACCTTGATCGCTTGCTGTGCCTGGTTGTCTGCGACCGCAATGCCGATCTGGGCTTCCATCAGGCGCCCCTGCTGGTTTGCCTGAGCCTTCGTCTTCTCCAGCTCGATCCGCTTCACCTCCGCCAGTTGCTCCGCCTCGTATGCTTGCGTCTGCAACTGGGCCATGTTCTGACGCTTGACAGTGTTGACGAGCGTTTCGTCCATGACGATGTTGGTGA
>CAJCHQ010000591.1 GCA_903970295.1 Bryobacterales bacterium | reverse complement strand
TCAAAGAGTGAGGCAAGATGATCGGCAATCCCATCGTCAGAGGCACCAGCAGACCAATATTCAGTGGATACACATGAAACAAGGGCAGAGGTAAAAGCACTCGATCGTGTGGTTTCAATAGATCCATTTTGGAAATCGAATCGAGCTGCAGCATCATATTGCTGTGTTTGAGAGGAACGCCTTTGGGCATTCCGGTCGTTCCTGATGTATAAAATAGAACGGCGATGTCGCCCGGTGCCACAGGCTCAGCACTTTCTTTTGTGGTAGTGCCACCATGTTTGTCAGAGGCGTCAGTTTGACCAATCTCTGCTTTGCCACCATCAATATTCTTCCAGCTCTCTGGAATGTCTGCCTTGTCTAGCCTGACGATGCGATGACTGGGTTTGCTTTGAGTTTCGGATTTCGGTAGCGCCTTGTCAAGCCGCTTTGCTCCGCGCTCATTGGTAAAAATCCAGCTGGCCTGGCTGTCTTTGATGATGTGCGTCAAGACTTCGTCTGACTGCTGCGCATCGATTGGCACCACAGTGGCACCACTGTAGATGACACCGAGCGCAGAGATGATCCACGATTGAGAATTCGGTGCGAAAAATGCGACGTTAGCGCCTTTTTTTACGCCTTGAGCCTGGAGGGCAATGGCCACATTTCGAATCTCAGCTAAGAAATTCTTGAAGGTCAGAGTGGTCGCTTGATTGCGGCTGAAGCTGACCATGGCTACGTTGGCGTCATGCTTCGCAAAGCCGTCGATGATCGACAGTAAGGTTCGTGATTCTGCTTCTGGCTGATTCGACCTTGTCTTGCCGGTTTGACTATCTGCTTTAATTCCACTGGCCATAGGAGATTACCTACTTGTTAATAACTTGAACAGCACTACCTATTGCCGGGTGAGATCCCTTTTTCTTATCGGCAGCGGCTGCTAGTTGACTTGTGATCTGGGCCGCCACTGCATCACCAGCTTCTTCGCCGGCTTTGATTCCGCGTTTTAGAATTTCGGGGTCATTCGTCACCCAGGGCATGAAGTCGACGTTCGGATAGATCAAAACATCAGACGTCCTTGCCTGCATCTTGTCTGTTGATGCCATCATGATATTCATCACTCTTAGAATCAAAGCTCTCTTCGATTTGAATGTTTTGTTGGCTTCTGTTTTGACCGCAGTGTCGACGAGCACTGCCACGACTGTGTCGGCCCCCATGCTCTGAGCCAAACTGGAAGGTAGATTCGCTTTCAATCCGCCATCGACGTACAACTTGCCATCGATTTTAACCGGGCGAAAGACGGTCGGCACGCAACTGCTGGCCAAAACAGCCCTTGGCAAATCTCCGTGGGCGAGCACTGTAGTTTGTCCGTCCGTAATATTAGTTACCACCGCCGCGAAGGGAATCTTCAATTGATCGAATGTGCTGGGAAGATTTTTCTCCAGGAATTTGAGATAACCTTTGCCATCAGTCAGACCAGCATAAGGTCTGCCTTTGAATGGATATGTCAGGGGCGCGATCGGTTGTGTAATGGCGCCCCAAATCACGCCTTTCAATATAGCCTTCTGCACTTTGTCTTCGATAAACAGGTTTTCCAATTGATCGACCGAGGCGCCGGCACAATAGAGAGAGCCGATGGCCGCGCCCATGCTGGTGCCGACAATGCCGTCTATTTTGATATGATGCCGCTCCAAGCTGCGAAGAACACCAATCTCGGCGACAGATTTAATCGCTCCGCCTGAAAGGGCTAGTACCAAACGAGGTCGTGTCTCGGTGAAGGTTTCTTTGCTCTCGCGACTGATGGTTGGCAACGGTGAAATGTCGTGGGCGTCTCTGTTCGCTTCTTGCGATTGATCTGTCGTGATTGCCGCTTTTTGAGAGGTCGACTGTTGCTCTACCGCTGAAGCTGGGAAAGCAGTAATTGAAATTATCGAGACAAGAACAGTGACTGAAGCGAAAAGTTTAGCCAGGTGCATTGTGAACCTCGTGCTGAAGAATGGTGAGACTTTCCGGCCTAACCCGATGACGCTATCTCAGCCGCTTGGTTCCGATTAGCGCAAGTCGCTTACAATTAGCTTGTCAGCCGGCTGCGCGATTTTGGAGATCGTATCGGTTCTTGCAGCCAGTCCCTTACTGTTTGGTTGCAAACCGGCTTGTCGAAATAGTTTTTCGGCTTTGGCTATATTGTTGTCGCCGATCAATACGGCCTTTTCGGCCGCGGGCACTTTGGCCAGTTCATGCTGCACTGCTTTTTCGGTCAGCCATTTGCTAACCACTTCGATCACTGCCTGCTTAGGCTTCACTTCCTGCAAGCTCAAGTGCTCATTGTCGGCCACCAGGACGAGTTCTTTATCCGCAGAAGCAATGCGTTTGAAAAGCGCAGCCGTTCCTTTCGCTCTAACCAAGCGATCGTCGAGACCCTGGAGTACAAGCATCGGCTCGGATGTGATGTTTCGCGCAGCTTTGCCTGTGGCGCCCATAAAATGGAGACCATCCATCTCTTCTTTGAATGAGTACTTGTAGCGGTAATTGGGATCAGTTTCCCAATGATGCCAAAGCGTCTGATCATGAGTAGCAAGCTTGATTATGTCCTCTGCCGCCCAGCCGAGTCGGCCGTGACTTTTGTGAACAGTGTCGACCAGTCCTCGCAGAATGGTGCGCTTGAATTGATAGCTGTGCCAGGCTGGAGCGCTGCACACGACTCCATCGAGAAGGTTCGGGCAGCGTGCGGCTAGTTGCATACCAAAGCAGCCACCAAGAGATTCGCCGACGAGGAACACCGGCTTG
>CAJCHQ010000590.1 GCA_903970295.1 Bryobacterales bacterium | reverse complement strand
GTGATAGTCAATAAATAGGTAAAGGTTGAGTCATAGGTAAAAGTACAGTACCTGCTGAAGGGGTCTGTGATTTTCGCAATCAGGTAATAACCGGGACTGGTGGTGACCGTGGAGGCATATGTAATAGTGGTCTTCTGGCCTAGCGAATCGATTATGGAGCTAAGTCTATAGCTCGAATCATATTGAAAGGAAACAGTATTCCCTTGCGGGTCTACATAGGAAGTCATAAAAATGTTCGGTGGTGAACTGGTATCAGGCTGGTTATAAATCCGTTTAGACCCATCCGGTAGCGTTCTCGTATAGCTTGTCCCGCTCCCTGTCAGGGCTTGACCCAAAGCTAGTTGATAATTGAGCAGTCCCTCCCAGGCCGAAGCCTGGTATTGTTTTTGGTGCTTAAACTAAAACCAATTGGAGAGACCGCATGAAGAAATCATCAGCCAATAATAGTAATAATGTCAAGTTAGAGAGATTAAGATCTTCGATAAATCTTGATTTCAAGCGGGTTGACTTGAATGAGATTGTCCAATGTGAAATGGAGAACTTTGGCCTTCAGCTCGGCCTGCTCGTCATAGAGCAATTCATGCTGGCTGAAGTTGAGCAGCTGACCGGCCCTAAGTATTCGAGGGAGCAAGACGGGGATATTGGCCGCTGGGGCTCTCAACCGGGTTCAGTTGTTCTCGGTGCGCAGAAGACTCCTGTGTCCAAGCCACGGGCGCGTAAATGGCTTGATGACGGCTCTACTGAAGAGGTTCCGCTGGAGACTTACGCTGCTTTCAACAATCCGAAGACATTGTCGAAATCTGTTTTGAACCGCATGCTCTCTGGGGTGTCCAGCAGGGACTACAGTCAGACAGTTGAGCAAGTTAGTGAATCCTCAGGTCTGAGCAAAAGCACATTCAGCCGGCAGGCGATCAAAGCAACGACGGCAATGGTCAAAGAATTCGAAGGCCGGAACATTAGCGACCTGGGCATACAGGTTGTTCTCATTGACGGCACGCGAGTCGGTGAGGAGCTAAATATTGTGGCTGTAGGCATCGCTGAGGACGGCACAAAGCACTTCTTGGGAATGGAGCAGGGCGCTACCGAAAACGCCGCCGTGTGTACGCACTTGCTGCAAAATCTCATCGAGAAGGGCTTGGACTCGGCCGGAGAGTATCTCTTCATCATCGATGGCTCTAAGGCTCTGAAAAAAGCCGTCAAGTCGGTGTTCGGAAATAACGCCCTAATTCAACGCTGCATCGAGCACAAGATTCGAAACATCATGGACCATCTACCCAAGCGCCATCAAGGCCGCATCAGGCGACTCCTAAGAGCGGCCTGGACGATGAACGACCATAAGGATGCAAAACACGCTCTGACACAAGTGTGCAAACTCCTAAAGGGCATCAATGAGACTGCTGAAGAAAGTCTTCTTGAGGCCCTGGAAGACACCCTAACGCTCCACAAACTGCAGGCCCCAAAACAACTGCGAGACTCACTCCAGACTACAAACATCATCGAGTCCTGGAACTATGTGGCAAAGGACCACACAGCACAAGTAAAAAAATGGAAAAATGCCGAGCACGTGAGACGCTGGTTAACTGTCGGAATGCTTGAGGCTGAGCGGAGATCCCACAGACTCAAAGGATTCGCACACCTCAAACAGCTGAAGGAAAATATGCATGAGCTAATAACAAAACCAGAACAACCTTTAAAGAGTAAAACAACAAAAATAAATTCCAAGAAAATCAACAAAATAAAACAAGCAGCATGATACACTCAGTTCAAATCCGCACCAACAGCGGGATTGCCAATTTCAACTAGAGACGGGACAAGCCCGGAAACATAATGACTACTGGTTCTTCAACTCACCCGAAATCATGCGAGAAATTGCAAGAGTGGAAGACATCAATCTGTCGAGCACTACTCTGTTCTATTACGAAATATATGAATTTGAGTTTGATCTGTCTGATGAAGAGGAAGCAAAAAGGTGGAGTCCTATTCAGTGTGAACCCTACTTTGCTACAGACGTTCTCGTCCCGGAAGCAAAAGTTCTTGCCGGTTTTGATGTTGTTGAATACGTTTGTAGAAACTCTCCTGAATGCTCGTTGCTTTCGTGCAGTGATCTTGCAAGGAAATTCTCCGTCAACTCGCACTGTCTGTTCGACACTTTTGAACAAGCAAAGAAAGCGGTCGAGTCAGGAAAATTTCACGAGTGTGAACCTGGGCCATATCGAATTCTTGCCGTTTACTTGTGCCTATAGATTCGAGCCTGATTATGCAAGACCCGCTGCCGGGCGCACGGCCCCGCAAATGCTTAACGCCGAAGGTATTGACGCGTCCGTCGGATCAAACGGTGAGAACCCTCTTGACTCCGGTGTATTACCTGTTGCCCCGGGCTGCCGGACCATCTAACCACTCGCCCGTCGTAACCTGCCTCGCGACAGACTCGCAAAGCGTGGCCAGGACGGCGTGTTATTACGGCCCTGACTAGTACTCGCCCCACTGAAGACCGAAATGCGTCCTTGCTGAACCAGCCGGCCGCGCGCATAATGCCTGAACAAAAATTCATGTTCGCATGCTCAGCTAGTCGCTGAGTTCTGTTTGCTCTGCGTTGTTTAGCGCTGGCTACTTCTGTTGCCATGCCTGATTCGGAGCGCACAGCCGGGCATGTATTTTTCCGAGCGTCGCAATTGAGGTCCTTAGACATGAACACCGTAGAACAGTCGCCAAGCGAATCACAAATTGATCAATCCGCACCACCCGAGCCTTCTGAAACTATGGAGATTGCGGAGCTAAAGATCAGCGGATATGACGGCGATACGCGCACTGTATGGAAGGAACCCTCCCTCTATCTCTCTATAGCCGTAATCTACATCGCAGCCTCAGTCTGTGTCGGCAATTCTGCCACCATATTCTGGGTATCGTTCCTTTCAATGTCATCAATGGCAGTAATCTTTCATGTCCTGGCAGAAAGATTTCTCTTCCGCTCGAAGGGAGAGTTTGCTCAGTTCGCGGCACCCTTTGAAGGAGTCTTTGTTTTGACATTCGGGTCCATCGTTCCGGGGATCGGGCTTCTCGTCTACGGCGCTTATTCCTGGATGGGTGCAAAGCAGCTAGATATTACAGAAGAATTGGCAAAAATAGCACTGCTGCTGGTTGTGCCATTTTTCAACTTCCTTGTTTGGTCAGCCATGAGGAGAGGCTATTTGGTTAGGCCACGTCTGACTGGACTAATGAACGGGCTCGCCCTGGGGCTTTCGGCCTGCTGGACAGCGGTTTTGCTGAAGTCTGTTTTCTTCGCGCACAGCGATGTTACATGCAAATTTGGGTGGATGCTCTTGTTGTGCACAGCTCCTTTTTTGCTCTTCGCAGCCGTGTGCCTTTGCCTGGATCTTGTGCACAAGACCGAGTCGAATATCAGGCGGATCACAACCACATTTGCTATCATGGGAGCACTTTTGTCGTGCCTCTTTGTCTGCGCGCCAATGATGCGTGCGGTCTTTATGCAATCACTAATCTCGGATGCGCGGCAGGTCTCCAGTGCTAAGGCGCTCGGCGCCATCGAGCTACTGCGATCGTTTGCAACTGACGAAGACTTGCGTCCCTCCAAACATCCGATCAGCGGTTTTGCATTGGGGGCCTTGTTGATTCCAGAACGGGGACTCAGCGGCTATAACGATGACGACAAAAACCTTTACTTTAAGATCACAGGGAATGCTTTTTCGGACAGTGCAAGCCCCGCTTCGAATCTGGATGAAGGCAACAATCCTGCGATAGGTTCAAAACTCCCGGGACTATCTTTGCCGAAGTCGCAGATATCGGGAATTATAGATGCTGCCACGCTTTCGAGCGCCATTGACTGGACTCTCACCTTTCATAACTCAAACTCGAGTCCGCAAGAAGCGAGAGGCGAAATCTCGTTGCCGAATCAGTCGGTGTTATCTAGGGTGACGCTCTGGATCGACGGTGAGCCGAGAGAGGCGGCGTTTGCAAACACCGGGAAAGTGCAGCGGGCATACGAATCTGTCGTAAGTCAAAAAAGAGATCCGCTGCTCGTCACTTC
>CAJCHQ010000589.1 GCA_903970295.1 Bryobacterales bacterium | reverse complement strand
TTGGACCTCTTCTCCATCCTTCTTGTCAGCCTTGTCAGCCTTGTCAGCCGTCAGATCGCGAAAACTGGCTTTCTTATCGAGTAACTCCTCGAGGTCACGAGCCATTTTCTGGGCGGAGTCGTTGTCGACCTTCGCTTTTTGTTCGATCGAGCGACGGCAAGAAACGATGGCAGACAACAGGGCTCTAGCCGCCTTGAGCTGCTTGCCCTTCCTTTCTGGGTCGTACTCTGCGACCGCTTTTTTGACTATTTCCAGTGCTTGTTCCATCTCGTACTATAGAGTACTTTCGGTGTCGGGCTTTGACTTTATATATTACAAGGTCATAGCTTAACAGCGATCTTCGAACACACAAACATACACACAAACTATTTTAGTTTGCACTGAGCTCAAGTCAGCATAGGTCTCGACCGGTGAAACTGCATTTAACTGGTCGCGAAGAGAGATTTGAGTCTGAGAAATAAGTAAATTTTAGCGTGGTACCAGATATAGTACCAGGCTGTCGGGCGGCACGTTGACAATCAGTTATCGCCAGAAGTCTGATGAGCCAGAGGTTTCACGCTCATCGGTTTTGCTTTCGTGCTACTAGTCTTTGCTTTGGTGCTGGTTGATGCTTTGGAGGCCTGTGCCGGCTTAGATGGTTGCGTTGTGCTTGCAGTTTTGTCGACTTTCACCGCCGGCTTTTTTGCGGAAGTGTCCGTTGTCGCTTTTGGTTTGGTTGTTTCGGGTTCTTTCTGGACTAGTGGCGGTAATGATGGATCAACTATCAGTATTGGTTGCGAGTTGAAGCCGACTGCATACGAAATGAAAAACGTGTCGATGACGAGCAATGTCGATATGAAGATACCTTTTGCCTTCACAATCATTCTCCTGAGAAGTGCAAGGTATTGGCGAAATCATCTTTCTCTGCTGCTGTCCTCTTGTAAGTGAGAAGGACGTCGGATTGCTTGAAGTTATCGGTCAGGCTGGGACCGGAAACGACTTTCAAAATCAAGGCCGATGCGGCGTCGCCCGGATGCTTGTTATATTCTTTGCCGAGTGCCTTTGCTTCCATTACAACTTCGTTGTCGCCGGCATTCACCAGGCGCGTGATGTCAACTAATTTTCCCGGTCCAAAAAAACTGTCAACTACCGAGTCGTTGACTTTCACCGTGATTGAGTAGCCCATATAGTCAGCGCCAGAAGATGTGATCCAGAATTTTTTCTTGCTTTTCGGCTTGTCACTGCTAGCTTGATCGTTAGCAGAGTCGCTGGCCTTTGAGCTATTAGACTGAGATTCAACAGTCTTAGTCGGAAATATAGACGGTGCCGTAGACGACGCGATCGCCCCAGGCGTACCAGGTGGCACTTTCTGAATTGGCGCCAGTTGTTGGTGCGTCCCCCAGAAATATCCGCCGAACCCTGAACCCGCCAGAAGCAAGCACAGAATCACCAGATCTCCGATTGCGCGCAGAAAACCGTTGCCCTTTTTCCCCGTGGAGGAGGTCACATTTTGTGTCATTAAATTCTGTCCACTCCGTCTGATCGCCCGTCTCTGCCACTGCTCGATAGGTGCCCTCTGATTGTTCCACATCGCGAACAATCCTACGCCCGGGAGATTACTGGAATCTCTTCAGTTCGGCTGTCCTTGTTTCGCGTCTCTTGACCGGTGGAAAATAGTTGGTGTTGCGCCTTGCAGATTTTGGCTGGTATGAAGTTAATTCCAACTCAGCCCTCCCTCATACACAGGAAGCGAGCGGTTCAAGCGCCGGCTCTTTCTCTGTGCCTGTTTTTGCTCGGTTCGCTTGCTCTGCCGGCACTTTCCGGGGTGACGACCAAGAACTATGCCACTGAGAAGTCTGTCTACGATTTATGCAACCAAGCCAACCAAGCGCTTTCCACAGGAGCTTATGAACAAGCTCGCAGCGCGCTTGTCCAGGCGGCAGCCAATGATCCCACTTCTTATTCGGCCGATGTTCATGCCGAGTTGGCAAACGCCTACAGTGGACTGAAAGATTACGATCACGCGATTAGCGAAGCTGAAGCAGCTCTGAAATTCGATCCCGGACGCAACGATGCGATGTACACAATCGCCAATTCGTATTACGCCAAGCGCCAATTCGATGATGCCACCACCTGGCTGCAGAGGTTTCTCGCTGTGAGTAAGGATGAAGTATGGAAGGTGAAAGCACAGAAACTGATAGTCGAGATCTCCGCTTTCAAGAATATGAAATCGGCATCTTCATATATCAAATCCGAGCGTTACGGCGATGCCAAAAAAGTGCTCGAGAGAGCAGCGGCCGCCGACCCATCAGCCTTTTCAGCCAGCGTGCACGCGAATCTCGCATTCGTGCTGGAACGCACTGGCAACCCAGAGCAGGCGATCATCGAAGGTCAAAAAGCACTGAAGCTAGATGCCAACGACAAATCGACCATCTACCTTATCGCCATTGCCTATCAAGATATTGGAAAATTTGACGATGCCATCTCCTGGTTGAAGCGCTATTCACTGCTTGAAACTGATGACGAAGCTCGAGCCAGAGCCAACAATTTTATTCAAGAGCTCGCAGACGACCGTTCTAAGCTCAATGATTCGGCTAACAGCAAACCTGATTACCTGGACCAGTTGCGGAAGAATGAAAGTGTTGAAATGTGGCCTCGTGGTTCGGCGCCATTACTGGTCTATATAGCACCATCGACTGGAGTTTATGGATACCGACCTGCGTTCAAATCGTTTGTGATTCGCGCTCTTGATACGTGGTGCGCCGCTTCGGGTAAAAAATTCAATTACAAAGTTATTGATGATCCTGACAAAGCCCAGATAAAAGTTTGGTTCACGCGCGATGACTTGAGCATGCAGGAAAACAACAGGACCAGGCAGAAAGCAGGTCTTACGACACCTCATATAAACGATAAGACGCACGAGATTGACAGCCAAGACGTTCGCATTCGCACCGTTAATGGTTTTGATCCGAAGAGATTGATATCCGACGGTGAAGCCGCGTCCACATGTATGCATGAAATCGGGCACGCCATGGGCTTAGGTCATTCGACTTGTTACAGTGACATCATGTATTTCGGTGCCTCATCGAAGATGTCCGGCTATCCGACCAAGCGTGACAAAGCTACCATCGCTCGGCTGTATGAGGACTATCCCCAGGTTAAGTTCACTCCATCGAGCACCTCAACATCGTCGAGCGCACCGATTCAATATTTACCTCCGCCGGCTTTCGTGCCGCCGTTGCCTCCTGACACTAAGAAACTGGTGCCGCCGCTGTTCATGCCGCCTCCAATCAAGCCCGCTGCTGACAGGTTGCAGCCGCCCTTATTCGTGCCGCCACCAGTGAGTGAGGCTCTTAAGTCCAAAAAAATTGATGTGCCGCTTTTTGTGCCGCCCCCATTGCCTGAAAAGAAAGCTCATCCTCAAACCGACCCGCGTTTATTCGTCCCGCCGCCTAAATGAAAAAATCAGCGGAGGTGTCAGAAATACACGTGTCAGAAAAATCGAGGTGTTTAACCCGGGCGCCTTTTAGCAAGCCCGTACCGATATCGGTTGGACGTGCCTAGGGCGATTGCGACCCTACCGATATCGGTAGGGTGGCAAAACCTCCCCTAGCCAAACGGAGCGATCCC
>CAJCHQ010000588.1 GCA_903970295.1 Bryobacterales bacterium | reverse complement strand
TTTGGTGCTGATGATTGTGCCGCGATCGAGCCAAACGTTACGAGCTTCGACGGGGCGAACCGGCATGGATTGGGCAAAGGCAATGGCGAATTCCTGACGAGCCTGTTCCAAAAACTGATCGGCATCATAATAATGGCGATTGTGGTAAGCCTCGTGAAATTGATTTATATGCGCAACGGCAGCATCATAATTCTGTTGGATCACCTTGAAGGGCACAGCCAAATCGGCTTGCTTGGCGGTTTTGATCGCCTCGTCGGTGCGCTTGGTCAAATAATCCAACTCTTGCTGAATTTGTTGATAGTCGGCATAACTAATTTGCACTGCTGATTGTTGCGAAAGTCCGGGCACCATTTCTTCCAGGGCGAGACCGAGCAAAATGGCATTGGCTGTGATCGCTCCCTGCATTCCTGGCGCCCAGCTGAAGTAAATGGTGTTGGCACTTTTAAATATGGCTGGGCCAAGCTTTTTACCATCGGCAGTTTCCCAATCGGCGACTGCAATTACTGACGGTTGCACCGTTACTTCGGCAGCCACTGAACCGACGGCAAATGTATCGCTGGGTGGTGCTTGCGATTTAGTCCAATCGAGCTTGCGTGCCTCGGTGGATGTGGTTTGTTTGACAAAAGTAATACCGGCAGTTTGTTCCAGTGCCTGGGCACCAGCCATCGGTGTGCCACCACTTTCGGTGATGAGGAGTTTGCCCCCTCCTCTCTGATATTCGGTTAAAGCGTTAACCACCTCGCCGGGTAGGTCAACGAGCAAAGGCACCACAATCAGTTTATAACCGCTGAGACGCGACGGACCTTGAGCGACGTCGGCATCTGTCAGTTCATCGTATCTGACATTGGCAGCCGACAGAGTCTGCTTGAAAGCATTGAAATCATCGTCAAAAGTGCCTATGTGTTGGTCTTGATACGCCACCGCGTCACGAGAACTGCGTAGCACTGCCAGTGGTGCATCAGCGAATGCCGGCAAAGACAAACAACCCACCGATTGTGCCACCAACAAAGCGGCGAGGGCGGTGGCAGAATTTCTCAGCAGTCGGGGAAAATTAGCGAATACGTGGCTCAACAATTTGCTCCTCAATCAACGAGATTGCTTGATAATGCGCTCTAATTGCCGCTTAGTATCTCTCTTTGTAATGTCGGCCCGCTTATCGTAAAGTTGTTTGCCACGAGCCAACGCCAGATCGACTTTCGCCCAATTACCTTTGAAATAGAGCTTCAGAGGCACTATCGTCAGTCCTTTCTCCTGCATCTGCGATTTCAGTTTCAAAATCTGCTTGTGATGCATTAGTAGTTTACGCCTTCTCACCGGATCGTGGTTGAAACGATTGCCATGATCGTAAGGAGATATATGACAGTTATAGAGCCATAATTCGCCTTGCTCGACCCGGGCGAAACTGTCTTGCAAATTAGCTCTGCCTTGCCGCATAGATTTGACTTCAGTACCGGCTAACACAAGGCCGGCCTCGAATACCTCGAGTATTTCATACTCGTGGCGAGCCCGCCGATTGTCGGCAATATTCTTGTAACGCGGCTTGCCTTCTTCCTTGGCTGGCGGCGCTGACTTTACACCCTTGGCCATACTTCTACTTGAGATGGTAATGCTGGAATGGAATCAATCGACTCAGTCGATTCAATAAAGTATATAGGTTGTACCGCTAACTTGCCTGAAGGAGCGACGCAACCAGCGCCGAATCGCATCATATCTGGTGGCGCCCACGAGGCTCTTATCCCGAACTGCCGTTGGCGCTTCTGGCAGGCGGACTTAGCTTGCCTGAACAGCTATTTCACATCTACTTGGCAGGCCAGTGCTATCATGGAGAATCAAGCGGCTTGGAGTCGTTTTCTAACCTGCAGCCGTCCGCCGAGCAATTGTCTTCGAGCAGATCCCCATCCAGCGCCATGATCAAAATCGAACCACTCCTAGCCACCGACACGACGCAAACGCGGGCTTTGCTCAGGCATCAAGATGAGCCCATGCCCTACGAAACGTTTTGCGCCGAGGACGAACTTTCGCTCAAGGGGCTGACCTTCTGGCAGCACTGGATACCTTGCCGGCTGCACATCGCCCCGTCAGTCTATATCGCCAAAGAGGACGGCGTGGTCCTGGGCTTGATTTCATTGCACAACATCGGCAAATCGCGCGCTTGTTGGCGAATCGAACACCTGGTCGTTCACCCCACCCACAGGGGTCGCGGCATCGCTCAGGAACTTCTGCGCTTTGCCTTCGCACTCTTTGGCAGCCAGGGCGTCAACCATTTTATTGCCGAGATTTCGGACCAGAATTCGGCGGCTCTTAATCTTCTCGGCTCTTGCGGTTTCAGGCGATGCGCCAAGATTACCCATTATCAATTGCCCACTGATTATGGCGAAAAGTCTGAGGAAATCGATTTTTCTTCATTCCGCTTGGCACTTCCTGAAGACAGACAGCGCCTCTATCAGTTGCATCAAGAGTGTTTGCCGCCTGACCACCGGTTGATCTATGAATGGATGCCGGATGACTTTTTTGTCCCCGAATTGCCGGTTGAAAGTATCGAAAAGGTAAGCAAGAGGCTCATAAAACGAAGGACCTGGTTCTGGGTTTCGCAAGACACCGAACGTAAAGTGCTCACCTCCGCAGTCAAGGTGACTGCCCACCAGGAAGGCGACTATCACCTCGAATTCGCCGTCCATCCGGGTTGGACACACATGGCTCCCCAGATCGTAGGGTTCGCTTTTGCGATGATGCGGCGGGCGGGCATGAAAGGCATGCTCTTGCCTAAAGCCTACGATTACCAGCCGGCGGTAGTTTCAGCCCTCAATGACGCCGGTCTCGATCGAATCGGACATTTTTCGCTCTTGGCCCGAGAGCACTGGCTGCGGGCCAAATTGCCCCGTAAAGCCAAAGTCGAGCGCACCTTAACATTGGCACCCATCCCTAATCCGGCGATCAATATGCCGCGCAATCTCAGAAGTGGTCCAGGCGATCTACGTTAATCATTGGCATCACCGGTTGAGAAAACGCTCATAAGTGACTGCTTGGCCACTGGGCAGGCACGATCAATGTAAAGTAATTGCGAAAATCGTCTTGAGCAGCCTGGCTATCTGATAACCTGACTGATACTCGTATCGGTCGACGCCTCTTGGTCAGGGAGCATTGAACTGCTTCGGCTCTCGTTGACACGGGTGGAGCGATCTCGGTATTATTGCCGATCGCCCATGCATACGGGTTTCCTCATTTCAGAGACCTCAGGAGTTGTCCGTGCCGACCATTAATCAACTTATTCGTCGCGAGCGTTCGAAAGTGACTTACAAAACTAAGTCGCCGGCGCTCAAATCCTGCCCTCAGCGCAGAGGTGTCTGCACCCAGGTGAAGACTACGACGCCCAAGAAGCCAAATTCTGCCTTGCGCAAGATTGCCCGGGTAAGACTGACAAACGGCACTGAAATCACTGCTTACATTCCCGGTGTCGGTCACAATTTGCAAGAGCACTCGGTCGTCCTGGTCAGGGGCGGACGGGTCAAGGACCTGCCGGGAGTTCGCTACCACATCGTGCGTGGTGCACTCGATACTGCTGGTGTCAAAGACAGAATGCAAAGCCGCTCCAAATACGGTACCAAGCGTCCTAAAGCTGGTGCCGCCGCTGCAGCTGCTGCCAAGAAGAAGAAGTAACCTCAACCCAGGAAAAAAGAGTCATGTCACGAAGAAGTACAGCAGAAAAAAGACCTCCTGAAGCCGATCCGGTTTATCAAAGCCCGACCATATCGCGCTTTATCAATCGCATGATGCAGCGCGGCAAACGCAGCACTGCCCAGAGAGCCTTCTATGATTCGCTCACTATCCTCAAAGAAAGAAGCAAGCAAGAGCCTGTCGACGTATTCAACAAGGCGGTGAAGAACGTCACCCCGCTCGTTGAAGTCAAAGCTCGCCGCGTCGGTGGTTCCACCTATCAGGTGCCAGTCGAAGTCAAGCAACAACGCGGCGTCGCCCTTGCTACTCAATGGATCATCACCAATAGTCGTAAAAGACCAGGTCGTACATTTGCCGAGCGGCTCTCAGCCGAGCTTCTCGATGCTTCGAATGGCGCCGGCAACTCGGTAAGAAAGAAAGACGAAACTCATAAAATGGCTGAAGCCAATAAGGCTTTCGCCCATTACAGGTACTAATTTCGGCCGGCCTGAAATAAGCTCCAATCGACCACATGAATTTGCTTCGCGCAGACCGATTGTGCCTTATTGATCTTCTGCCAGTGCCCGAGTTTATTTAAATCATCTCCAGCAAAGATTGCCCAGCCCGGAATCGCCTCACCCATTAATGCGCCCGTATTGAATTACACCAGTACGCAATTGTTAAGAACAGAAACCATTTCGGGGGATCGATGATGAACATTTTGTGTCCAAACAAACAACATCATGTTATCTTGCAGTAGGCTGTCATGAGCCGCTAACTCGTGACGGATAGACATAACTCTCTCCCCACCCTGGGTCCAGATACGGAACAATCACAAAGAAGGAATCAAATGGATACTCTTGCTCGCCAAACAGAAGGGAAACCCAACGTGCAGGGTCGTAACGCCAAACTTGCAGATCTACGTAACATGGGCATCGCTGCCCACATTGACGCTGGTAAGACGACGACTACCGAACGCATACTTTTTTATTCTGGTCTGATCCACAAAATAGGGGAAGTCCATGATGGCACCGCAGTCACCGACTGGATGGAGCAGGAAAAGGAGCGCGGTATCACAATCACCGCCGCCGCCATCACTTCGACGTGGAAAGGCAAACGCATCAACTTGATTGACACCCCCGGACACGTCGATTTCACAGTTGAAGTCGAACGCTCGATGCGTGTGCTCGATGGAGTCGTCATCGTTTTGTGCGCGGTCGCCGGTGTCCAACCTCAGACTGGAACGGTCTGGAAACAAGCTAACCGTTATGAAGTGCCGCGCATGGTGCTGGTCAACAAGATGGACCGTCAGGGCGCAGATTTCTTCCGCGTCGTCAAACAAGTGCAAGAGCAACTTCCGGGTCTGCATACGACCTGGACTAATGGCATACCGATTCAGTTGCCGATCGGCAATGAAAGCCAATTCAACGGTCTGATCGATTTGATCGAGCGCAAAGCCTATTTTTATGCCGAAGATGATCCGATGGGCAAAAAAGTCCAGGAAGGTCCAATTCCAGACAACATGGTGGAAGAGGCCGAAGCCTATCGCAAGAAATTAGAAGATGCGATCGTCGAGGCTAACGACGACCTCATGGAAAAATACATGGAAGGCGCCCAGTTCACCGCCGAAGAATTGCAGGCCGGTTTGCGCAAGGCAGTTTGCGACAACCGCATTGTCCCTATTCTTTGTGGTTCAGCGTTCAAAAATAAAGGCGTGCAAAAGCTTCTCGACGCGATCGTCGATTACTTGCCTTCGCCTCTGGACGTCAAGCCTGTGTCCGGCATTCTGCCCAATGGCGAAGAAGCCTTCCGCAAGCCGGATGTCGATGAACCATTTTCGTCTCTCGCTTTCAAAGTCATGACCGATCCATTTGTCGGCAAGTTGACGTTCTTGCGCGTTTACAGCGGCAAGCTGACCGCCGGCTCGTACGTGCAAAACAGCACCAAGGGCAAACGTGAACGCATCAGTCGTCTGGTGCAACTGCAAGCCGACAAGCGGACTGATGTTCAAGAAGCCGTCGCTGGCGATATCGTCGCCGCTGTCGGTCTGAAAGACACCACCACTGGTGACACTCTCTGTGCTGATGAAGCGCCGATTATTCTGGAATCAATGAAATTCCCGGACCCGGTTATTTCGGTCGCGATCGAACCGAAAACCAAAGCCGACTCGGACAAGCTGGGAACAGCCCTTGGCCGTCTGGCGGAAGAAGATCCTACTTTCAGAGTGCGTGTCGATCAGGAAACTGGTCAGACAATCATCGCCGGTATGGGCGAGTTGCACTTGGAAATTATCGTCGATCGCTTGTTGCGTGAATTCACGGTGGAAGCGAATGTGGGCAAACCGCAAGTCGCATACCGCGAAACGATCAAAAACCACGTCAAACAGGAAGGCAAATTCATTCGTCAGTCGGGTGGTCGTGGTCAATACGGTCACGTCGTGCTCGAACTCGATCCGTTGCCCGCTGGATCAGGATTCGAATTCCTCAACAAGATTGTCGGTGGTGTCATTCCCAAAGAGTACATTCCAGCGGTTGAACACGGTATTCGCGATGCGCTGCAAGGCGGCGTCCTGGCCGGCTACCCCGTAATCGACTTCAAAGCAACATTGGTCTTTGGTTCGTACCACGAAGTAGACTCGTCTGAAATGGCGTTCCGCGTCGCTGGTTCGATGGCCTTCAAAGAAGGCTTCATGAAAGCTAAGCCGGTATTGCTCGAACCGATCATGAAAGTCGACGTGGAAGTGCCTGAAGAATTCATGGGCGATGTGATCGGCGACATCTCCAGTCGCAGGGGCCGCATCGAAGGCATGGATACTTCCGATCACCTCTCCAAGGTGAAAGCGCTTGTACCTCTGTCCGAGATGTTCGGTTATGCCACCGATATCCGCAACAAAACCAAGGGTCAGGGCACATTCGTGATGGAGTTCATCCACTACGAAGAAGTTCCACCTTCAATTGCCGACGGCATCATCACCAACACTAAAGCTAAGACACGCTGACTGCTCGCGTAGTTAAGCGCAAATTGCTCGCCTCGACTAGTGCGCATCTGCTGCGGACTAGTTAAGCGTCAGTTGAAATCTCTGGTGGATTGATTTGACACCCCAATCCTTAGAGGTGCGTTCTTCGGCGAGGTAAAATCCGAAGTGCTCATAGAGCCGGCGGGCTTCGAGTAGAGTCGATACCGTCCACAAAAATACTTTACTCATCGATCTGTCACGGCAGAAGGCGAGTGCATTTTCCAACAATAGTTTGCCGACACCGCGTCTCTGCTGAGTGGGATCGACGATCAAAAATCTCAGTCGAGCGCCTTCAGAAGCTGCACCGTGACCGTCTACGGCTATGCAGCCGATGATGGCACCATGGCGTTTGTAAAACCAAAGTCCATCAAAAGCGGGATCGAATTTGGTCACGAAGTGAGAAAGCTCTCGCGCGACAAACACTTCGAAACCCGCATCGTATCCGCAACGTTGCGCATAAGCGACGGCGTGTAATTCAATCACTCGACCAAGAGCGCCGCTGCTATAACCTGTAATTTGCGCTTTTGGATCTTGCGGATAGACAAAAGTATATTGAGCAAGCGGCAAGATGGAGGATAATTCGATCGCACGATCGGCAGACGCCGAGCGGTTTTCAATCGCAGCGATCCGATTGTCGCTCGCTGGTGCACAACTGGTGCCTTTGTCGGAACTGACAGCCCCAGCCAAATCGAACCCAATAATTTCGCCATTAGTACCAAATTTCATCGCCATCGAACCTCTTCGCCATCTGACTGGCCCAATCCTAGGTTTTCGACATAACCAGAATGTGACGCTCACTGCGGGGAATACTAATGACAGCCTTGCCGCTGACTTATGCCCCATCAATAAGGTAAACTTTTGGGCTTATCCAATTGTCGGGCAGTGGAGGACGATGAAGTATCTACACAGTGGCTACATTCTCTTTTGCGATCAAGCTGAGCACGCAGAGAATGGACGAGTAGACGCCCAAGGTCTTTTTGATCTGTTTGTCGGAAAATCTCTGCCCATGAAAATGAATTGCCAGATGATCGTAGGCTTCGGCACTCCTTACGAGCGCCGCCAGTACAAAGGCACCGTCTCTCTGGAAAATCCAGTCGGAGAAGTGGTGATGACGAAGGATTTCAACGCCAATGATCCGGCCGATATCTACAAAGGTCATTATGTCTTCAAGCCCGAAGCGGTGCTCGATCGAGAAGGGCTTTGGACGGCCAAAGTCAATCTGAAAAATTGGAAAGAAGAAGCGATGTGGGACCTCGAGCGCAAGTTCTGGGTAATGATTGAGGGCGATTCGCCGCCCGATCCTTAGGTAGGCGCTCTGTCGGCTTCGGTGCCCTCGCCTCCGCCGCGCGTTATGGCGCGAAACTCGCACGGCTCCTCGCCGCGCTTCGTTTCGCTGATGTTCAGTGCGCGGTGGTTTCAGTCGCGGCGGGGGGCATGGGGGTGCAATTTGCGGGCACGGCGCTGCGCTCGTTTTGGGGGCGGCCAAGGCGGGGCTGAGACCACACAAGGTGAACGGGCTGAGTCGGAAAAAATGGGGGTTTGCGGACGGAGATTTGGGCTGTTTTGATCTTTTGAGCGAATTTGGTTGAACTTTTTCGCTTTTGACATCGTTTTATCAGGTGTGAAGAGATTGGGCTGCGCGGGCGAGCGCGGGCCAAATTTTGCACGGCAGTTTTAGATTGCAGGAGGCGGATTAATGCGAATAGAAGCGTTGGTGTTGGCGTTAATACTTCTTTTTGTGGGGACAGAGGTGAAGTCGATGGGGACGCCAACCTGGTCGACACTCGAAATGATTCCCGATTTAAAAGCGTCTCAAAGGCGTTCTTTGCAGACGCTGTATGGGAATTGGAAAAAGCGTACCAGGACGCTTTTGCAGGAGCATAAAAAAATTGGTCAAAGGATTGAGCGGCTGGACCGAGATGTTCTCAATCTGGAGAAGCGGCACGACTTTCACCGACTAGTCGGCTCCGGTGGCGAGTCCGCCGCAATCACAGAGGGCCGGCGCGACTTGGAAGACGTAGTGAGGGAGCAAAATAGAGAAGACCTTCCCGACCTCAGGTTTGACGTGCTTTGGCGGGAACGTTTCGGGCTCCTGGCAATTGAACGGCGGCTCAGTGACTGTCTGGCTGCGCGAGCCAATGACTTCTGGCGACAAGCCAAACTAATTCTCGATCGCAAACAGATTCTCAGTCTAGAGACAAGACCTGATCAGTATTAGGTTTGGGAAATTTGGACGGTACTGGATTCGAACCAGTGACCCCCACTATGTCAAAGTGATGCGCTACCAACTGCGCCAACCGTCCGTAAGCAACTATTCTAACCCGTGTGCTGGAAGAGGTAAACAGGGGCAAAAAAATAGGCGGCACCCAGATTCGAACTGGGGATAAAGGTTTTGCAGACCTCTGCCTTACCACTTGGCTATGCCGCCGTCATTTATTTCAGGGAGGATGATTATCCTACGAGGCGGGCGAAAAAATCAACGCGGATATCCCTGTATCATGATTACTGCAAAGATTTAGTCGCGATTTATTGGCAATTCAGGGGTCCAGATTTGTTTGGAATC
>CAJCHQ010000587.1 GCA_903970295.1 Bryobacterales bacterium | reverse complement strand
CGCGTAGGAGTACAGTGCCTCGATTTCCTATCTATATGTTATTTCCCTTCAAAAACTCTCGCACCGCGATCGCAAATTCATTTCCTTTGCCGAAAGTACAATGCCCTTTCGGAAACAGCACAATCGACTTAGGTTCAACTGCTTTGGCGTAAAGCGTTTCCGCCTCCCGGCAAGGAACGATATAATCCGCTTTTCCGTGGACAATCAGCAGCGGTGGATGCGGTCTCTCAAAAACGGACACATTGTCCATGTTGAATTCGGGAGGATAGCACCACTTCGGATACCATCGAAGCCAAAACAACCTATCCTGCGCGCATGAAATTAGCGATGAAAATCCGGACAACATAATTACTCCGGCAAGTTCACGATGTGCGGCAAGCTGTCCGGTGACACCTGAACCGAATGACTCTCCAATTGCTACGATGTCTTTTCCAGTCCGATGCTCGTGTTTAATAAGATGGTCGTAGGCGGCAAATGCGTCTTCACTGGTTCCGCCAGCCGTCGTTCTGCCCTCGCTGCGACCGAATCCTTGATAGTCGTACATGAAAACAGACAAACCGCAACAAAAAAACAAATGTGCCTTGGAAATCTGCAGGTACATATTGTTGCCCTTGGTATGGTTGTAGAGAAAGATGCGATTCGTATCCGCTCGTTCAAAAAGTAGTCCGCGCAGTAGGCGACCATTCTTGGATGGAAAAACGACTTCGCGAGGTACGAAATTTTGCCCGCGGAACTCTTGCAGAGCATCGTCAATGTTCGGCGTTCGAGGATCTGAGTAGGGAAAGAGGATGAGATTGTACAACGGCGTATTTATCGGTGCCAAAAAGACGACCAACAGTACGACCGAAATCGAGATGGCAGCAAACAGCTTCACCCTAGAGGGGAATCGCGACAAGAAAAAACTCACAATGACAAAACGCGTCCGAGTCTAGCATGAACTCCTTAGACGCTCCGCACGGACCAAACACTTAATTAAGTGTGCCTCATGTCGGTCAAATACCACTTCGAAATTTGCGTGAGCGGTTTTGCAGTTTTAACTCTGTTTGTCACGAGCGCTTCACAATACGACTTGATACTTGCGGACTATATTGGCGAGTAAAAGCACTGCTACACAACGTGGTCTTTATGGGAGCCGTAGATGTTAATCACGTAGTACAGAATCTTGAGAGCGCAGCTGCGACCGGGCACGTTCATGATTTTAGTTCCGCTTGCCCCAGAATTCCATTCCGAGGCGATTAGGGTCGATGGAGTCCCAAATTTGGGCTTTTCCGCTAGCAGGATCTAGACCGTAGATGCCGGGAACATATTGAGACTGTTTCAAGTGAAATTTCTTCGCGATTGATTGCAAGTCAGTACTTACATCGGCAAGCCGGGTTGAGGCGGGATTCATAATAATTCCGTTTCGATCTTGATCGAAGTAGACTCGAACATCTCGCTTTCTTCCGATATAAAAAGCAATGGGAGCGGGACCAAATAATAATTCCTCCTCAACTTGACTGAGGCCGGACCAAGGCTTCACCCCAAGAATCCGGTTCTGCGCGACCTTAACCATAGCCGCTTTTAGGTATTGTTTGTGCTCTTTGCAAAAAGTCGCGTAAGTTCGTTCCGAATCTTGTCTGTCGCTTTCAGACCGCTCTTTCAGGACCTGCAAATTCCATTGGGCGAGATTCTTTAGGCGTACCAGCTCTGACGAAGTTTTCTGCCAAACTCCGAATTCTTGTATTACGGCCGAAAGCACAGCCGCAGATATCGCAGCACCGATGAGTACCGTCACTTCGAAGCGTGTCCACCTTTTTTCGATAAGTCGCTGCACAATAATTGATTGGGAGTCGAGTGGGCCTGAAGTTTCACAATGCAGCATAGCACGACTAAAGGGACCAAATGGCTCTCTGCGCGTTGTCGATGGTTCGAGTCTCGAGCCGATTTGCACGAGTTGAACAGCCGGCCCTGTTTATGGACCTTCGACGCTGGTGCGGACGAAACTGTCTTTCAAGCGCCTCTCGCTTCCTATTATTATGGACTGGCGCGTTTAAGCTACGGCGCGGGAATGCGGCGGAGCTAACTTCAAGGTAAGCTTGCAGACCCGAAGACCATGTCTGCCGAGGAACTGCATTATCAACGCAAGGCGGATTGACGGACGCGAGCCTCTCCAATGTTTTGGAATAATTGTCTATCTCCACCGAAGGCTCTTGAGCAAATCGGTGTCGCAAGTCCGAACTGCCCTGTCTATCGCATAGTCGCTTGTCGTTACACGCACTACTCATGGTATTGTTTTCCTAACCCCTGCCGCTTCGACTTCGTATGCGGCTGAGTGCTGCCTGTCACCGACTTTCTTCAATAACTGAACGTATCGGTCAATTACCTGAACTCTCGATATTTTGTCCATTCGGCGGCGAAAAATAATGACCTTCTCGATCTCTGCCAACGACTCCTTTAGTTGTCCGGTTTTCTCGTACGCTGCTGCAAGCGCTAGATGCATAGTAGCGAGGTTGTTTACATCACCTCGCAATCTAGCCACGTTGGAAGGTGTGTTAGCAAATTTCTCTGCCAGATCTCTGGCAATACAGTAATTGGCGATCGCTTTACCAATCTCTCCTTGCCGAACATTTAGATTGCCGAGTGCCAGATGGGCATAGCCGGCCGAGCCGTCTGGAAAGTATTGAAAGTCAAAGTCTTCGCCATTGGAGCAAAGTTTTGACAGCTCATTGTGTGCGTCTTGTAAGTCGCCTGAAAAAAACTCGATACTCGCGCGTCGTTGCGAGTTGGTATGGCTGTGGTCTGGATGTCTGTCGTGTGCATCGAGCAGACTCAAAGCCTGTTTTGCCTGATCGAAGTCACCGTCCATGATGGCATAATTTGTTATGAAGATAAGGCACCAACGTGCGCTCGGGGTGTAGTCGCTATCCGTTTCTGAATCCGTTCCTGCTTGCTTGGTGCAGTCCCTCGCAGTTTCAAGTGCGTCGTGCCTATATTGTGCCGCTAAGCGCTTATTGTTCGAGCGCCTCGCATAAATCGCTTTTTCTGTTTGGATGTCCAATTTGACATCGATATTTTTGACCCTCGGTTCTAAATAATTAAGGATGTGAAGCAAAGCTGTATCATTGCCAGACGTAAAAAGGTATCTGATCGTGCTGTGTAGAGGATCCAAGTATGGCTGTAACCGATTAGGATTAGCAATGTCCTGTAAAGCTTTTTCGTGGCGATGAACACTTTCATCTGAGAAAGCCAAACCTTCATGACCGTTGAAGAATTTTTCAGCGAGATCATAGTCACCGGCTTTCAAACACTCACAGCCAGCAAAGGTCCAAATGTCCAGACCGGGACCCTCGCTTCCCATGGCCAGAAATTCGTCATCATCCGCGGGCACTATATCGGTTGTCCAATCACGTTGTGCTGATTCTGCGAATTTCCTAGCGTCTTTAATGTTCCCAGTTTCATAAGATGCGGCTGTCGCAAAAGCAGTGAGCAATTCGTACAATCGTCGATCTATCGGTTTCACATTTGGGTTCAGCTTAACGACGTTGCTGACTACTCCAGCGGCAATAAGTCTTGCGCCTTCAGGATCGTTCTGAAGAAAGTAGAGATTGCATAAGTTGAGATAAATCTGAAAAGGATTACTGAGCCAACCTACGGTTCTGTTGGCGGAGTCATAGTTTTCCGGCTCGTTTACTGCTAATTTGTCCAGCAATCCTATTGTTGCTTTGGCAATTGTGTTAGCTGCATTAAAGTTACCAGCTCGCAAAGCCATGTTTGCCTTAATCGCATAGACATTGAGGGCTCCCACGTATCTTCTCGATTTTAGGCACGCGTCCAGGCTTTGGTTAAGCTAGTAGTCAACTTTTTCATCATATCCAGCTTCCCAGCAAGCCTCTCCGGCGAATGCCAAACCCATAGGCATCGTAAGTGGGTCTTTGTTTTTGGTGATAAAGCGTTGGGCGGCTAGAAGAGTAGTGCGAGTATCGGGTGTTCGTCGGTAGTTGTTAAAGTCTACTGCTACAGATTCCCACCGGCCCTGGTTTCCTTCAAATATCGACGAGACTGAGCATGAGCAGAGCGTGAGCGGCACAAAAAATATGGCAATGATAGTCATTCGCCGATGAACGTTGCGCTTCTGATTGCTTTGTGCCAAATTGGTCGCTCCAGGCGCAGGACTTTCAACGAAAAATATCATCTTCTATTTTTTCGGCTCGACCTTTTCCTCCTGCAGGTCATTCAGCTGGGTTATGCTTGAGAAAGCTGCGCAGATAGCCATTCGTGATGGTCCGATGAGTCTGATATTAGGTAAGTGAAAAAAGTACTCAGGAGAACACCAACAAGCAGGAAAATAATGATGCGGACTCGCGATCTGTCCCGAAATGCTACCCAGGCAAGAAACAGACATACACCCAGGAAGGCAGAAGTGAAGGCTGTGCCCAGAACCCAACCCTCACAGTCACGCTGAATCAATCCCCACACAATGCCAGCGACAACGCAGATACTTGCTGACACTGTTCCAATTGTTGTCGAGCTTTCTCTCGTTTGTTGCATACTCAAGTGGCTTTCTATCTGCGTTCTGCTGCGTCTAAGCAATTAGTTCGATGCGCGGATGTCGTGAATCGATCGTCGCCCGGGGCGTTCATGCTTCCATCTTACCGCCTGCGCCTCTTCCAAGTGCGTATTCGCATAAATTTTGCCGGCTCGTCGCATTTCAAAATGGCCGGTTTGCACATAAATACAAGGAACCGTGTCTGGACTCGGACCAGCTAACGGCTCAAGCCTGGAAAGAGTTGGAAGACAAAGCTTCAGAACCGCCACCGCCTGCGCCGGAAGAGACGCCTTCCGATTCATCGTAACTGCGGTGTTTACTTATCTCCGTACCTTAAATTTTTAGCTTGAAAATGCTGTCAGTCAATTTTCTCATGTGTGTTTCGAGTGACTCCTAAAAGCTTTAATTTGACAAAGATATCTAGAATTTCTTAGGCGCCAGCGCAACAGTCATCTTTAGGCTAGTGAACCTGATCAGCAATCCGCGCCGGTAAGGTTCGTCTGTTGGTGGTGTTGTCAGTGGTGGCGTCTTGCTTAGAATCTCCAGCGCGGCATTTCTTGCGTCTTCCGGAAAACGAGCTGTCGGATGAAGAGTGCCATTTTCACTCTTGCCCTGGAACGTGCCTATATAGGAGACGGGATGATCCCGAAGCCGCGGTCTATATTTGGGGCTGATAGCAGTGATGTTTTGCTTGCACCAATAGGTTATTGTGCGCCGCGAGGCCTGCTGCCTTTCTAACTTTTTGATGGATTCTACCGAACAACCCATTGTGCAAGTTCCATTACCTTCCACTGTTGGACGCCCAAAGATTTTGAGACAGGCTGGTTCCTGTTCTCCGTTCGCCGGAGCGCTGGCGAGCGCCATTGAAAAAATCAACAGAAATCTAGCAAAACACATCATCTAGTGAATATTGTAAGCCTAAAAGCCTGATCAACCAACCTGGACTCGGATGAAGTTTTGTCTGCGACGCCGGCCATGCCCATTACCTTTGACGATGCCGACCGGCAATTCTTACCGTTGAGTTGCAGAAACTAGCTCGAGTATGATAAGTGCATGGCGCACGGGCAGTAAAAGTCAGTGATTTTAATCAACTCTCGGCAAAAAAACTTTTCAGCGCCGATTGAACACAATCCGCATCCTGCGTAGCAATAACGTTGTGCGAGCTATTTGGCAGTGACAACAACGTCGAGCGAACATCGACGTTTACCGAGCACCTTTTCTTTGCGCACTGAACGGCCCAAAAGCGCCTGGAAGTCAGCACCGAAGAATCTCGATTTCCCCAAGTTTATAAGTAGACCCGGCCTCAAGCTCCTCCTAATAGTATGGACTGGCGCGTTTAAGCTATGCGTCGGGAAGCGCAAAAGCATGTTTGGTCAAAGATTTAGGGCGAAGAATTCAAAGGTGATTGAGGCGAAAAATGAGGACCGATCCAAAATCGCTGGCATCATGCAAGTCGCTGCTTCTTGCATTGACTCTTATGAACAGCGCGGGAAGTGGAGCCGCAGAGGCGTCGACAAACGCAGAACCAAAGAAAAATACAAATGCACAGCTGACGCACAAATCCCTTGCAAATGTCAGTCATAAATTGCCGAAGAGATATTTGCCATTGCAGTGGTTCAACTACATTCAACGCATCGGAATTGGCGGACCGCCATCACAAGCAGAGCCAGAGTTGCGTGCGTTTGTCACGGAAATCGCGCTCAGGGTTCGCGAGCGATGGCTCGCTGCGCACAAGCCGACTTTTCAACCAGTGTATGTGAGTTTTTACAGAGACGGTCAAGAGATCTATGTCAACGCTGACGATGACGACGATGAGCAGTCCCGCACAGCAGCTGAACACTTGGTCTGCGCCGCACTGAAAGGAGTGAAGCCTCCTAGAGGGAAAACATATCAAGGCTATGCGGTCGACATTTTCTTCGAGTCTTATCCGGACAAGAAGACTCCAGACCCTCGGCTGGGAGAGGGTTTTAAGATACACACGTTCGAGCCGGCTATTTTGTACAGCGACATGCTGGTGTCCAAAATTCGCTCAAATTGGAAGTCCGAACTACCTGCCCTCAAAGAGAGAGAATCATACGATGCTACCGTTCGGATATCGGTGAATGCAGATGGTAGCCTTGATTGGTTGAAAATTCTTTCTGGTAGCAAGCATCCGGACTATGATCAAACTGAAGTCGATGCAGTTAAAGCATCCTTTCCGACCGTGCCACTCCCCAAGGGCGCACCATCAAAAGCCGCTTTCGACCTGCTTTTTATGTATGAAGCGCCGCGTCTAAAAGGTAATGCGGCGGAGCTGAACTTCAAGGTGAGTCTTGCAGATCCGAAGTCCGTGTCAGCCGAAGAACTGCATTATCAACGCAAGGCAGATTGACCCAGTTCGATCTGATTGCGAAAGCGCGAGGGTATGCTTTGCGTTCGGTTCGGGTGGTGGCGTCGTCGCCCACTAACTGGAACACCAACATGGCGTGAAAGATTCATCCTGATCTGCTGGAGAGCACATGCACAGGAGGCGCCACATTGTTATTTGATTTATTCCGGAAGAGGTGCGGCGCGTTGGCAGGAATATTGTATCTTGAATGAAACCATTGCGAAATCACAGACGGCGTGACAAGGCGAAGAAATGAAGACAATAATACGACAAGAGCTGGTTTGAGCCCATCCTGTTTGATAAGCGCCAACATAAGCCATCCCATCGACCAATAAAATGTCGCACATACCAACGCGAGAGGAGCGTACCCCGGTCCTATCACGAAACTGATGATTCCGTACCAGCCACTAAATAGCACGCAGAAACAAGCGCAGCCGACACCGAGCCTGACCCAGGTGGATTTCTCTTCATGCATATCGGAGGATTCCTCACTCATTCATCACAGATGTCTCGTCACGACTACTTCGCAGCCTATTGCACAACGAGGGCGATTTCGGGTCGCCGGGATGCAGGTGCTCGGTTGTTTCTCCAAGAACGCAGC
>CAJCHQ010000586.1 GCA_903970295.1 Bryobacterales bacterium | reverse complement strand
TCTCTGTGTGGCGATGCCGGCTGTCAATTGCCAAATGCAAGTCGGTGGTGACAAAAAGTTTTACCCTCTGCTTGCTCGCAATTTGGTTGGCGAAAAGATAAGAATCCCACAGGATCTAAAGGCGGACAAATCCTGCGTCGTCCTGGCTTTCGAGCGCGATCAACAGTCAGTAATTGATACCTGGATTCCGTATCTGCTGAAACTAGAAAAAGAAAAAACTGGTTTCGCATTTTACGAGGTTCCTGTCATCCAAACAGGATACAAGCCCGTTCGCTGGTTTATAGACGGTGCCATGGCAAAATCTATAAAAACCGATGAAGGCAAAAAACGTACTATTACCAGCTACACAAATGTTTCTAAATTTGTTAAGTCCATGCGCCTAAACAAGAAAGAAATTGCCCTTCTCATCGTCACGAAAGATGGCTCTATATTGGCTGAAGCAACCGGCGCTTATGATGAACAAAAAGCGAATCAGCTGATTGCTGCTCTGTAAGAGCACCAAGCGCGAAACGGGGACTGAAGCTATCAGCGCAACACCTGAACCGTGTGTGCGCCCCGAGGCAGTGTCAACTGGAACTGGCAAGTCTCAACAGAAAGAGCCGGCTCTTTAATAACTTGGAAAAACTGCAATCGTCCTTGATCGGCCGATCCTTTGTTTTGATAAACGGTGGCAACCAGATATTGGCCTGAGTCATCAAAGCTGATATCGCGAGGCAAAAGCCCCTCAAAGTCGACTTTTCGAGACTTAGTAAGCGTCAGCTTGACCGGATCGAATTCACTCACGGTAATCGAGGCCGTTTTTTGAGCCGGAACGATCTTAAACAGAAGTGTTTTCGGTAAGAAGCAATGAGCCATGTTCACAGATGCGAGCATTTTGCCGTCCGGACTGAGAGCAAATCCCTCGGGCGTGATACCGGTGGCAGTGCTTAAAATTTTGCGCGGTTTCTCATCAAGCATTAGTGGCGTTGTAACGACAACAAATCGCCCTTTACCGTTGAAAAGGTAGTCCAGCGGAGACTTACCGCAGTTCAAATCGGTCATCATGTAAAACCGCCCGTCTGGCGAAAATTTACCGGGTGTAATTTGTTTGCCGACTTTTGGTATACGGGCAACTATTGCATCATCACCAGTAGCGCCAACAGCCAATCTTGTTACGTCCATAAAGGCAATTTCTTTATCATCTAAATTTAGTGCCAGTAGCTTGCCGACCGGCGACCATTTGACGCTATCAACTGGTACTTTACGGCCAAGATGGTCCTTGACACTGACTTTCGTTACTGCACCTGGTACGTTGTCGACCAGATCAATGAGAAGCAGATTTGCGTCTTTTTGACGTGTATCTACAGCCAAAGTTTTACCATCAGGACTGACGTCTACGGTCCAGGGATTGACGGCGATGGGACGCTGATCGATTATCTTAGGCGCTGCGATGTCGGTAAGGTCGACGGTCGTGAGGATATGTCCCTCTGGTAAAGCTTTCAAAACATCTTTGACCTTACCCGTCTTCGGCGCTGAGCGAGTCTCGACGATGTAAGCGTGCTTACCGTCTGGAGCAACAGCTAAAGCCTGCGGCCAACCAAGAACCGAATTGCTCACTGAAACCGATCTGGTGTGGCAGTCAGCAGATGGAGAATTCACTACAGTCAGGGTGTCGGAAACTCCTTCGGGCCGGTTAAGCACTCCATCAGCATAAGCTGTCGCTGATTGGTCGCCATCCGATAAGATCAACAAGGCTCTGCCTTTGAAGCCCACTAAAGATGAAGACATCGATAATGATGCCGACTTTTTTTCGACGGGATTATCGCGAGCTTGCACCGTGGGCGGCGAAATAACAAACGAACACAGCAGCGACGATTGTAGTAGAAGTAGAGAAGTACCGCTAAAGCGACTGTGACTGAAAAGACGCATGAGTAGCTCCATTGAAAAGTAACAACATCTAGGTTTTAGCGGATGGATGAACCGGAAGTTTAAACCACGGTATAAAGGCAGAAGTGGTTTTCTGGTAGCGTTCGTATTCGCTGCCGCGCGCTCGCAAGGCATGCTGCTCGGTGAGCTTAACACCGCTCACTCGGGTGAGCATGAAAAGCATCAATAATGGACTGTAGACGGTATAGAGACCAAGCTGACTGGATGAGGTGAATACAAAAAGTCCGATCCAAACCAGCCATTCGAAAAAATAATTGGGATGCCTGGAAAAATTCCAGAGACCATCAGTGCAGACCTTACCAACATTCATTGGGTTGCTTTTGAAAGCAGCAAGTTGGCTATCGGCGATGGATTCACCCACAAATCCAATTAGACCTATTGCAACACCGAGCAGATCAGAAAACCGAATTGGCGAAGCATCGGCGCATGCCAGAGCAAATTGCCAGCTAAGTATCGAGATCAAAAAACCTTGCAGTTGAAAAACCCAGAACATGTTAAGCGTAGCTTGTTCCTTCCATTCGGAGCGCCAGACAGCGTAACGCTTGTCTTCATGAGGAAACTCCCGTAAAAACCTTTTCAACAGATAAGCACCGAGGCGGATAGTCCACGGTAAAACAATGGTCAGAAGCAGTAGCCGGCGAGCGGGTAATCCTTGCTCTAATGAAGCAAAGATTAAAGCAAGGAGTCCAAAACTAAATGCCCAGATAACATCGACGATTCCGGCATTCTTTATCCTGATGCTGGCGACCCAGCCAATCAACATAATAACGAACATAACAGCGAGCGCAACACTAATTGGTATCACTACACTTTCAAAAAACTGATTCATAAACTTAGCCGTCTTTTATTCCTTTTCGATTTTGGCTTCGCTATTCCTATCCTTATCGCTCAAAACTTTGTCGCGCAAGGCCTCAAGCACGACCGGCAAGTAGCCTTTCAATTGCGGCGCGAGCAACCAGGGCGGTAAAAACATGCCACCATCAATGAAGATGCTGTAAGTAACCCTCGTTTGCGTACCTGATTCGAGTGGCTCTAGCTGCCATGTTCCGGTCACTTCTTTAAACGAGCCAGAATCCCTAGACCATTCGATGCTGTATGGTTTTTTCTCGACGAGTGCAACGGTATAGTCAAACTTGATTGGACTGCCAGTATTGACCAGCTGACGAACAAGCTTGATTGGTCCTCTCTGACCGACCACTTCGCATAATTTCAGATTTTTGAAAACTTGTGGTGCGTTTGGGTAATCAACGAGAATATCCCAGATTGATTCTGGTTTCGCATCAATCAAGATAGTTCCGACTACATAATTTCGATCGCCGCGTTTTTCCATCTTGACCGCCGGTTTCTCAATGTGGGCTACATAGCTAAGTTTTACTTCTTTTGTATGCTTTTGTTTTTCGGAGCCTAGCGCGTCATTTCCGATCAAGAGAAACAAAGCCAGCAAAGCAAAAGTGAGAATTCTACTGGTCATTTCTCTATTACCTCGGTGGCGACAAAAATACAGATCGGTAGGGAAGCCGATTTTGCGGCCTCCCTACCTCTTTTATTATTTGCTGGGCATGAGGACCGTATCGATAACATGAATCACACCATTGGTGCATTTTATGTCAGTGCTGGTTACTTCAGCGGCGCCAATTTTGACCTTACCATTAGCTTTTTTGATCGCCAATGTCTCGCCTTCGAGGGTTGTCACTTTTTTCAGCTTCGCTACTTCCGCAGCCGGTACGTCACCTTTCACCACGTGCAGGGTGAGCACTTTCACCAATTTGGGCTTGTCTCCCAACAGCTCAGTCAGAGCAGCACTTGGCACCTTGGCAAAAGCAGCATCATCGGGAGCGAAAACCGTAAATGGTCCTGGTCCTTTCAATGTATCTGCTAGACCGGCAACGCCGATCGCCTTGACCAGGGTAGTGAAGTTTCCTGCGGCAACCGCAGTATCGACGATGTCCTTAGTCTCTGCAAAGGCTGATTGCCCTATCGTCAAAGCAGCAAAAGCCATCGCTGTGGCGGCAATTTTCGAAATGTGCATCAAATTCAACTCCATAACAGGTAACATTTATAATTTTGACCGAAAAGATGTATTTAGTCAATCCTCTATTGGTCAATTGTAAAATGAATCATTACGGTCGGAGGTATCCAATTGAAAAGAAGAGAAAAAATCCTGGAAAGCGCTGCCTGGCTCTTTGGTTACTATGGATTTGAAAAAACGACCGTTGACGACATCGCTGAGCGTTCGGGCATTAGCAAGGGCTCCGTCTATCTTGAATTCCAAAATAAAGAATTGATTTTGGTTGGTGTGGTCCAGCAATTTACAGCCAAAGAACTCAATCGCATTTTGGAGCTGGTCAAAAACGCGGCACCTCCATACACGAAAACTCTCGAAAATCTCCTCTTTGGACACGTCATGTCTTATTGGGAAATCGCCGGCGGACATCTGCACAGTCCACAGGTTTTAGCCTCGGCAAACCCTGCGGTTCTCACTGAAATGCTGAGCTTTCAAAGCATAGTCTTTCTGCAAATCGCCGAGTTACTGCAAAAACTCGCCAGCAATAACGAGATGCCCAAAGCGAAGTTTTCCAATGAATATCTACGCAAAGCAGAACTTGTCTGCTACAGTCTGTCCGCGCTTTTTCCGCCCTATGAACGACTGCGTGCGCCCAACCCTGGTTTTGACAAAAAGATGCTTGAGCAGTATGCGATGGCAATGATCAAACTAGTGCTGGCTGGAGTCAAATCACCAGACTCTGATTAGCTACAGCGGTTTGACGTTATAGAAATTTGGGCGTGAGATCTTCCGCTGTTTCTGGATCAAGTTAACGCCACTATAAGTGGTGGCGGACTCTAATTGTCCTTGATCAGACTAAACCTTTTGCAGGCTCTTCCAGGAGTCATTTGATAGGCGCGACGGCACGTCGGATTGCGCTATTTAAGGAAAATATCGCCGTCCTCGGGATTGACGACGAATGATACTCCGGTTTTACCGGTGGCAGCGCTTGTGCGCGATTTAGGGAATGTTACTGTTACCGGTTTATTGCCGATCGGATTGTAGATAACTGTTCCGTTTTCATATTCGCGCCTCGAGCTTCCGTCAAAGTCCATAAGTATCCCGACAGACTTGCCGGCCTTGGTATTGTAAAAACTGTACCAGTTGTGCAAATGTTCTTTCTTATTCGCGCCGTCGGGATCGGCAAATAGTGCGTAGCCATCAGGAGCGTGAGTCATGATCATAGTCATAGTGGCTCTCATTTTGTGCACCTCCTCTCGCCCTTCGTTATCGTCAGGCCAGGTTTCAACGAACGGGATCTTTCCCTGTTGTTCGGCACGATCCACCGCTGCTGTAATTTTCTTCCAGTCACCAGCAGAAGAACTGTGATTGCACTCCATGTAATAGCCGTCGACCAAGCGGGCAATATTCGCCGGCTGCTGTTCCGCGTTTGTGTTGATGAAGATCTTGGCGTGGGGGTCGACAGCGTCAACTGCTGTTCGAATTTTTGTTAGCATTTGAACGCGTGCATCATCCCACTCTTTACCTCTATGTTCGCCGTCATTGAACCAATCAAGCATAATTCCTCCGACTGCGCCGGATCTTACCGCAGCCGCTGCCTGAGCGGCGACGTGGTCTTGAAACTCAGGATTTCTGATGTCGAGCATCTTGTAGTCCAGGCCTTTACCGGGATAACCTTCAACTATTCTGCCCCCGGTATCTCGCTGCCACCAGCTGCTATTTGGGGGCAAGTAATTTGATGGTGCATCACGGTAGCGAATTTCGGCTAGAATCGCTATTTGAGGGTTGGTGGCAACAAGCTTTTCGTGTCTGGTTTGCGCGCGTTCGATACTGTCCTCGGTAAAGTCGATAGCAAGACCGGGATATTGAGCACTCTTCCAGTGAAGGCCAAAAGTCTCGGGCCCGGCGAAAACAAGATTGTGGCGCGCCATAGTGGCCAACGGATCTTCATTGCCTAGATTGTCGGCACCGTTCCAGGCCATACCAACACTGAGCCGATCGCCAAGGGAGAAGGGTGGAAGAAACTTTTTAGACGTATCCGAACGCGTTACTTGCAGCGGAATGACTGCATCAGCTTTCTGATTGACTGCTGGCTGTGCGGAGTAGGCCTCGGATTGCATTTTGGCTAGTGCTTTGTGGTCGGGTGCGCCGGGTCCTGCGGGCTTTTCAATATCGCTCAGGATCATAGTTGCTTTAACCAGGGAAATGTTGCACGCGCGTCCTTGCATTTACAGCCATAACAAAACTCTCCAAATTTGGAAATGCCAATAAAACAAATGAAAGGATATCGAGGGAAGGATAGTGAAAAGCTAGCTGCCTGCTTCTGTAGCAAACACTAAGCGTCAACTGTCACATATTGTTGACACACCAATCGAATAGATTCTATGTCAAACACTATGCATCGGCCCTCACTTCTGACCTGCGTAAGACCACGATTTTCATTGACGCTTTTAGGCAGGAATATTTGCCGACGATCGGTTCACCTACAGGTTCTTGACCGAAGCGAACGCTGCCGGTGGCAATCAATTCGTAGTTGCTTGCGTCACGCACGAGATTCCCGCTTGGCGGATCGACTTCGATTTCGACCTTCGCTGGTTGCACAGCGTGGCCGTTGAAGACTGTCGACCTTGCACTTTCTTTGAAGGTAAAAGTGTTGCCTTTAACTGTGGGTGCCACAAAGGCCCCTGCTAATAAACTCTGGCAGGTTTGCCTGTAATCTTTTCCGCTTTGGCTTCAGGTTTCTCCGGTGTGCGCCCGAAAGAAATACCAAGCGTTTCGAACAGTGCCACGTCTGCCGGATCTACCAGTCTTTGCACGATTGCATCTTTGACGTCCATGTACTCGATTTTTCCGCCTTGATAAGAGACGACAGTGACACCCAAAATGTCTTTGGTGATCAATTCAACCGCCGCGGCGCCGACTTCTAAGCCGAAATTCGAATCAAGCGCAGAACTCGACCCGCATCTGACCAAATGGCTCGGGCGAATTTCACGAACTTCAGGAATTTCATAAACGCCTTCAACGAATTGACCGGTGCGTTTCATAAAAGCTTTGACTTCCGGATCAGCTTTGATTCGATCTTCTATTGCTTTGACCACATAACGACCTGCTCCGATCAGTTTTCTGTGACCGAACGAATCTGGGGTCGAAGTCATATCGACCAGTTCGTTGCCCGATGCGTCCCGCAGCCCCTCCGCGACAACCACGACTGCGGTGCCGGCGTGGACATCGCTTTCCTCGATCCGCTTGATGAACTTATCGCGAATATTTTTGTAGAGCACATCGAAGTCGACGGGAATCTCCGGTATCAGCACGGCGTCTGCGTCGGCCGCGACGCCGCCCCGAAATGCCGTATGCCCGGCGTACCGTCCGAATACTTCCAAGACAATGATGCGATTGTGAGTGCGACCAGTTGTTTTAAGGTCGCGGATTTCTTCGGCGATGCGATTGATCGTAGAATCGCCGCCTACGCTGTAGGGCATCAAATCGAGGTCCATGGTTTTAGGCGCGTGCACACAAGGAATGCCTTTGCTGGCTAAGTCAGCGACGACGCTGCCTGTATCATCACCGCCGGCGATGACCAACGCTTCGATATTGAACTTCTTTAGCCCCTCTTTAATGCGCTCATATTTTTTGTCGTCTTTGATTTTGGAAACTTTGACGCGCGAGTTTCCGGCTTCGCTTCCAGCGACAATGACATCGATTGCCTCGATGCGTTCGGGAGTGAGCTTCGTCAAATTCTTGAGATCTACCAGATTGTAAAGACCGGCGTATCCATTGGGCACGATCCAGGCTGTCATGCCTTTGCTAAGAGCCGTCAGCGCTGCGCCTTTGATGACTCCGTTCAGCCCGCCGCAGTCTCCGCCGGATGTAATGATGCCTATGTTTTTCACGGTGTAAACAGACCTCTCTAGGTGACCAATGGATATTTATCATTTGTGGCGGCCCATTTGCCAGGCACATTAAGAAAATTACTTATGCGCGATGGCCTAATTGGGCTGATTGATGATGAATGTCGCAAAGCTTTCGAAAAACTCCATAAGCACGGCTTTATGCGCGGCGAATTCCGGCACCGTATCTAGTGCTGCGGTCATGTGGTTGATCCAGGCGTTGCGTTCGAATATGCCGATTTTGAAAGGCATATGACGGGCACGCATGCGCGGGTGCCCACGCTCTTTGCTGTAGGTTTGCGGTCCACCGGTTCGCTGAATTAAAAACATCGTCAGGTGTTTCTTTCCAGGAGCCAGATCTTGCGGGTAAATCGAGCGCAGATGCGAATCTTTCTCCACCCCTTCATAGAAAGCGTCGACGAGCCTGTAATAAGGTTCATCAGAGCGAATTTCTTTATAGATGTCAGCGACGGGGTCGGCGGATTGCATGTTTGGCATTATACACACCCCCTTCTGGAAGGTCGCAACACGCCTACCGTACCGTCTGAAACGATACGAGTAAGATATGTCTTATCTGATCTTAGTCCAGCCTATAATTAGCCATAGTGGAACCCGTCAACGCCATTTAGTAGTGAGTTCAGCAATTTGAAATTTCACGATCAAACTAGTAGCGCACCTTATTCTTGCCAGCTGCTGCGCTTGCGCTTGGGCGCGCCGTCGTTCTGGTTTTGTTTGCTGTGCTTCGCTGCATCGAATGCTTTCGCTGCCGGCGGAGCTGATGTGGGCTGGGAGCTAAGTCAGAATAGCCAGGTCTATGGTCCAAAAGTAACTTTGACAATTTCTCCGCAGGGTTTTAAGTGGTTCAATCAGCAAACGCATTTAACGATCGTGAGCGCGGCTCCTGAGTGGAAGGTGTCTGTATACAGTGACAAGACCAACGCGCTCTACTCGACACCGATGGACAAATTTCATGGTGTGGCGAACGGTTCATTCTCATTCGTTGCCCAACAGATCGTCACCAACACGAATTTGGTCAACGACGGACAAGGCAAGGCCTTCGACTGGAAAGTACAATTTTATAAAGTGCCGGAGACCGAACAGCCGTCGGAATTGCATGACGGTGATTTTCGAAATCGCATAGACAAAGGTACTTATGCCGTGGCGTTGTGTCCAGTGCCGAAGCAGGTCAGTGACCTTGTCGGCCGTTGCTATAACTTACCGGCAGCTCCCGGAATTCCTTTGCGATTCGATTATGTCAATGACGAAAATCATAAAGAGGTGCTTTTACGGACGATCTCCGTCAAAACAATAAAAGTTACCCCGGCCACTTTTACGCCGCCACGAGGCTTACGAGTGGTCAAAACCGATCGAGAAGTAGTTTTGGACAGCGAGGGCAAAGAAGGCATGGATCAATGGCTTCGCGTCCTCGATGATCCTCGAGAACACAAACCAGCGGCGCAGCATCATTAAACCGGCGAGCGATTCCGCTAGTCCAAAGACTTGGGCGCGGGTGGTCGAGCCTGCCGCAGTAACTTCTGCACCTCGGCGTCAAACAGATTAGCGAAAAGCCTTTTTACCTTATCGTCGAAGGGGCGCGGTCCACCCGTGATTTCTCCGGTATCACGCAGATCATGCATCAGATTTCGCGAAGCTAATCGATCGCCGATATTGTCAGCATTGAAAGAATCACCGCGCGGGCTCATGGCCACAACACTTTTGTGCACAAGGTCGGCGGCCAGCGGTATGTCTTGCGTGACAACGAGGTCGCCGGCTGCGGCTTGCTCCAAAATATAAGCATCGGCGACGTCCGGTCCGGACTCCACTTGGACGTGCGAGACAAGCGGCGAGCTGGGCAATAATAGTGCTTTATTGGCAACGAAAACAACATCTATCTTCAAGCGAGAGGAGGCGCGCAGGATAATGTCTCGAATCGGACCGGGACAGGCATCTGCATCAACCCAGATTTTCAATTTTTTCTCCCCGTCAGTCGGCGCCGTCAAGTACTTCGTTAAAACCCGCCTGTATGATACTGTGCTTCTTTGAAAAAGCAGCGCTGTATCTTAGGAAAGCTTCATTCTATGCATAAAGGAGTTTCCGCCATTCGCGGTACCTTCTTTGACCTGATCGATGATCCGTGGAAACACGTTGGTCACGAAGAGCGTGCAGCTCGTTTCTATGCTGATGGCCTGCTCATTATCGAAAACGGCAAAATCAAGGCATTTGGTTCGTATGATGACCTCTCGGAGCGATACAAAGATGTTGAATCTGTCCATATTCGCGAGCGGCTGATTCTGCCAGGTTTCATCGATGGTCATGTGCACGTGCCTCAAACGCGAGTGCTTGGTTCGTTCGGCGAGCAGCTTCTACCCTGGCTGCAACAGTGGATTTTCCCGGAAGAAATACAATACAAAGACCGAGACTATGCGAAAGATGGAACCAAACATTTCTTCGACAATCTGTTGGCCGCCGGCACAACTACCTGCCAGGCATTCACAACTGTTTCGACTGTTGCTACTGAGGAGTTTTTCGAGGAGGCGGCTCGGCGCAACATGCTTTGCATTGCTGGCTTGATGGGGCTCGATCGCTTCGGCCCTCCCGAGTTATTAGATACGCCTGACAATTTTTACCGTGATTCAAAACAGCTGATCGAGAAATATCATTTGAACGGTCGCAGCCTTTATGCAATTACTCCGAGATTTGCCCTGGGTGCGACGCACGATTTGATGTTGAGTTGTCAGCGTTTGAAGAAGGAGCATCCAGACACCTGGGTTTTGACGCACATCGCTGAACATCCGACTGAAACGAGATTGGTCGAAGAACTGCATGAATGCAGTGACTATTTGTCAGCCTACGAAAAATATGATCTGGTCGGACCGAAATTTTCGGGTGGACACGGCATCTATTTGTCGGACGATGAATTCAAGCGAATCGCTTCGAGCGGGGCAGCGATTTCGTTTTGCCCGGTATCTAACTTGTTTTTGGGCAGTGGTCTCTTCAAATTGGGTCGAGCCACCGATCCCGAGAATCGTGTGCGTTTGAATTTTGGCACCGATGTCGGGGGCGGTAACCGCTTTTCCATGCTCAATGTGCTTGATGAAGCATACAAAGTCGGCATGCTCAATAACACAGTGCTGGAAGGCGTGCTTGATCATGGCACCACTAGTAATGCCGAAGCCGAACGCAATAAGTTATCTGCTTACCGCGCCTTTTATTCAATTACCCTTGGTGGTGCACAAAGTTTGTACCTCGACGATCGAGTCGGTAATTTTGACATCGGTAAAGAAGCGGATTTTGTTGTCCTGGATTGGCATGCCGGGCAAAAAGCGATGGTCTGGCATCAATCACTGATGATCGACCAGGAGCAACCTATGACTGTGGCTGAAGCGGCTAATTTATTATTTGCGATCGTCACGATCGGCGATGATCGCAATGTCGAACAGACTTGGATTATGGGCGATCGTGTCTACTGCAACAGCAAGTGAAAATTACCAACCGCAAGCCCACCTCCGACCTGGCGATCGTTGCTTCAGTGACGCGAGTTGACCAGCCACAGTCTGCTGATGTGCCAGGTTATCAAATGGTTTAGATGGTGGTTATATCGACATTACAAAGCGCCAGCGTCGATTCATGCCGCCGGCACGGCAGTGATCGTATCCATGTTTCATTGCGGAAGTAGTTTTTCTCTGGAATTGCTTCCAGGAAGATTAGCTGAGCCCGGCTTGACTCTTTCGATCCGGCACAACTATTTGCACAACTAATTCGACCGAGCGTCTAGTATTGCGACGCCGGCAAAACTGATGAAAATCCCTTGCGCTCTAGCCATTTCGCCCGTACCATGCACCTGGATCCGCCTAATTATCCCTTTCGACTTCGAGCCCGGGGCTGCCTGTCCGAAAATCTTCGGTTTTCCGACCGATCAGAACTTATTACCACCCGATCAATGATCAGAATCGCTCAAATAGACCAAATTCAGGCTCAGACGGGAGATTTGGCGCTTGTTGGTTAAGCAGATAAGAATTTTCCCCGTTTCCAGGAATTCACGCCAGCTGGCGGGCAGCTTAGAATAGAGGAAGGCAATTGGCGAGACTTGGGGTCAAAGCGAGGCGGATAGATGAAAAAGCTCACCTGGCATGCTGCCGGGCAATCAGATCCTGGGCTTGTGCGGTCGGAAAATCAAGATAATTTCAGTATCAGCCCTGATATGCGAATGTTTGTCGTTGCCGATGGTATGGGTGGCACCGAAGGTGGTGCGCTGGCAAGCAAGCTCGCAGTAGAAGAATTGGCTAGCTTTAGAGAACGCAGTGAACCAAATCTGGCGGACCCAGATTCGCTTAAAGGTTGGCTGGCTAAATCGATAGCGTGCGCGAATGCTCGCGTGGTTGTAACTGCTGAATCTTCGTCGAAGACAAAAAGGATGGGTACGACGATCGTAGCTGCCGTGCAGTCGGATGATGGCATGTTGCACATCGCTCATGTCGGCGACTCTCGGGCTTATCTAGTGAGAGATGGCGCCGCCAGCTTGCTCACTAACGATCATTCGGTCGTGATGGAGATGTATCAGCGCGGACAGTTAACGATGTCGCAATTGCAGACAAGTCCGTTCAAACATTTGATTACTAGATGTCTGGGGCATGACCCCGACGTCGCTTGCGACTACACTTCACTCAATGCTCAACCTGGCGATTGGATTATTCTAGCCAGTGATGGGCTTCCGGCTGTTGTCGATGAAGAGCAACTGGCGACGATTATTGCCTCGTCCGCAGATCCGAAGCAGGCCTGCAGTTCGCTTGTTGAGCAGACTCTGGCAGGCGGCGCTCCAGACAACGTGACGGTTTTGGTGATCAGTTACGAGGCGGAAAAAGCTGCTGAAATTGCGGCTGACACCGAATCAGCGCACCAGGAGCTGGCGCCGGCTCGGTCACTGGGTCAGTAATCGTCACGGTTCCTCGCCCAAGCAGGCGAAAAACAGGCAATGCGCGTTGAAATCGTTACTTTATGGCTGCAGAAATCCGGCAATGAAGTCGAAGATTATGAGGATGCGTATTCTGTTGGCGAAAGTTCGGATCTGCCCTCGAGCAATTTTCGCTGTGCGGTGGCTGACGGTGCAACCGAGAGTTCTTTCGCCTCACTCTGGGCTAAACTATTAACGTCCGGCTACGTTAGAGAGAAACCTCTGGCGGAATCGAGGTCGTCTTTTCAGTGCCAAATCGACAGCAAAGAATTGAGTTGGTTTGCCGAGGCCAAAGCCGATTTAGGCGCGTTCGCCGCTCTTGTTGGTCTGACGCTTTTAGCCGATGGCAGCTGGACAGCGCAAGCAACTGGCGACTCCTGCCTTTTCCATATTCGCGCCGGTCGGGCCTTGAAGATTTTTCCCCTGGTCAACTCGGAAGAGTTCGATCATGCGCCTCTTTTGATTTGCAGTAAGCACTCGGATAGAGGCGATGTGCCCAATCATATAGCCGACCACTGGCTGCCCTCGGACTTCTTTTTTCTTGCCACCGACTCGCTTTCCCGTTGGCTGATGGTCAACCTCGAAAGGGAAAATAACGGCGCTATCGCATCTTTGCTCGAGCTGAAAAACAATCTCGATTTCGAGTCTTTTGCCCAAGCCGAACGCAAGAAAATAGAAAGTAATGGTCGACCAATTTTGCACAATGATGATTTGACTCTGATGCGCATCAAAGTCGAGTAGCGCTTTTGCGCTTATCTATGCAAACTAATCACTTTTTTATTGAAGTTAGTGAATAGTGGAAAGTCCGGAGCTGGTTGTGGCCGGCTTGCGATTGACGTGGCGATGGATGAATTGAAAGACCAGGGGCACCCAGACTAGCGTAAAGAATGTAGCTACTGTCAGTCCACCGATCACGGCACGACCCAGAGGTGCGTTCTGGGCGCCGCCTGAACCGCTGCCGATTGCCATTGGCACCATACCGATGATCATGGCTGCCGCTGTCATCAAAACTGGACGGAAGCGAGTGGAGCCGGCAGCCAGGGCTGCTTGCA
>CAJCHQ010000585.1 GCA_903970295.1 Bryobacterales bacterium | reverse complement strand
CCCCGGCCGCAGAAAGTTAGGATTGTGTTTCAGACTCGGATTATCTTTTTCGCTGGCTTTGATAATGCCCTGTTCCATCTCGTGCAATTCTTTCGCTGTTGGATGGGTCGTACCTTTATCGTGCAAAGCGCGCCTGGCTATGGAGTCAATCACATCACCCGGCTTCACGGCGTAGTGACCAGTCTTATCGATATTCAACGGCTCCTTGTTCTCATGATCGAATTGCTCTCTCCAGCTTGGGGTCTTGCCGTGCTTCACATGAGCGTATGGGTCACCCATATGCAATTCCCCGCCGTGCAAAACTTTGTGTTTGATGTGCTGGGAGTGCCCAGAATGTTCAGGATAACCACCAAAATCATCGATTTTCGAAGGCTCTTTCAATACCGCTGATCGCGCATGTTCGGTTGACTCAATTTTCATTTCTTTCCCCTGAGAAACTCGACGTTCTGACTTTAAGTCGCATTCTTCACATTAATGTCACATGGCAGGCGCTGGCCAAACTTTGCAAATTTTAGGACTCGGTCACGTTGTGGTAACGTTGGCGTTTTAACCTACAAATACAGCAGCAGTTTGATGCAAGTCGGAAGGTTGCTCCCGCCCAATTACCAAAAACAATTTCTCCGTAATCTCTCGAGCATTCGCATTCAGGGGATTTGCGATTTCGATTCGGAGATATTCAAACCGCAAGACGCTCTCAACGAGCGCGGTCAAGTGCGCATATTTCAAGATGGGGATGCTAATAATTATGCCAATTCAAAAGAAGATCGCTCTCTCTATGCTTTGCCTCGTTGCCCTCTTCTCGCTCACGAATCAAAGCGCCAGGGCTCAATGCCAATCCGAGGGAATGTCCAGGCAGGTGGTCCAAACAACTGCCGACACAGTGAAAATTTATGGATGGGAACACGCCTTGACGCAGAGAGACCCCTCGCTCTCAAGATGGGATTGGGAGCCTATCACCCACACCCAGTACGACCATAGTAAACCCGCGTGGGGAGTGGCTCAGCCGAAGTCCGGCTTGCATTATGTGAAACCAGAGCACGTCGCTTTCCAAAACGTCGAACAGCCTTCAATCTCAAATCGCGGTTACAACCACTCTTCCAGCAACAGCAGCGGTTACAAGCACACTACGGGCAACAGCCTCGGCTACAAACATTCCGAAACGAACGTTGCCGGCACGATCCGCAGTCACACTCAGGCTGCCGCGCAGTCTGCCAACTATGCTCAACCGATGCATGAAGCAGTGCCGCAAGTGACGGCTAGCTATACAAATTATACGCGCGGACCGTCCTCAAATAATCGTGCCCAGATTGCCCGAGCCGAAGTAGCCGGTCAATTAGTCAGTCGCTAGTTTCACAGGCTGGTTTTTGCAGGAGATAGAAGCGTCACGTATGTCGTCGATGAGGTAAACAAAATAGCAAAATAAAGTTTTAAAAGCGTTTTGTTCGACACCAGACGTGGTGCTGAAACAAGACGCAACTCCAAGAAGCGCAAATATGCGGATGGCTGTCACCATCCGCATACTTGTTTGTGCCACTGATTGACGCCTACTTGGTCTTTTTAACTTCAGCAGTCTTGGTGCTTTGTTTTTTGGAAGCAACATGCTGCTTCTTCTTGGTGCTGGCAACTTTTGTGCCTTTTACTGGAGCACTGACAGCTGTCTTGGCTGGTTCAGCAGCCGGAGGCGTGGGGTCAGCCGCAAAAGCGGGAATAACCGATGCGATCATCATTACGCCGGTCAGTAAAATTGTTCTTGATTTAGTATTCATGGTGAACTCCTCTTATTTGTCTTGGATTAGCAGCCCGACACTGTGATAATAGCTTTGGCACCGTGCAGTTTTCGTGTGGACAAAATCCACAATAAAGATTCTACGAAAATAAAATCAGCCTAATTCGAATTGGCGAAAGGCAACAGACATAAGCCTTTCCAGAGCATCAAAGATCCTGCGTAAATTGCTTCGATCAGAGCCTTTGACAACCTCCTTACAATTCAAGCACTTTCAATTTACATAGACAGATGGTACTAATGATGTCTGCAACCACACCCGAACCGCGCTTCTGATATGCCAAAAATCCTTGTAGTGGAAGACGAAACCGATCTGGCAATTCCTGTCAGGGATTGGCTCACTAGAGAACAACACCTGGTCGAACTCGTTGACAATGGTACAGAAGCGCTCGAGCGCTTGCGCGTCTATAAATTCGACCTGATTATTCTTGATTTGATGATTCCCGGTATTAACGGTATGGAAGTTTGCAAGCAGTTTCGTCACGACGGCGGATCAACGCCTATCCTCATGCTCACAGCCAAAAGCGGCGTTGAAGACAAAGAAGCCGGTCTTGACGCCGGCGCCGATGATTATTTGACCAAGCCGTTTCATTTAAAAGAATTGTCTGCGCGTGTGCGCGCCCTGCTCAGACGGCACACCCAGCCCACGAGTAAAGAACTGAAAGTAGGCGCGCTGGTGTTAGACACTGTGGCTAGAACCGTGATGTTCAAAAACGAAGAAATTCATTTCGTACCCAGAGAATTCAGCCTGCTCGAGTTTTTGATGAGACATCCCAACCAGGTCTTCAGTGCCGAGGCTCTCCTTGACCGGGTTTGGGCATCTGACACAATGGCTTCTCCTGACACTATTCGCACCTACATCAAAATTCTTCGCAAGAAACTAGGTGGTGAGGGCAAAGATTCTTACATCCGCACCGTCCATGGTGTCGGTTACAAGCTCGAGTCTCCTTGATGTTCAAAAGTCTGAGATGGCGCCTGACCCTTTGGTTCGTTGCCCTTTCAACAGTGGTCTATGCGCTGGCTGTGATCCTCGGCTACTTTCTTTTCAGAGAAAGTTTGATTTCGCTGCTCGACGAAGAAGTAGATTCTCTGATCGATGAAATACGTCCGGCCATAGTCTTGATCGATTCCAGACCGAATCTTGCCCAGTGGTCGCGAGCGGCCAAGAATATCCCATTCAAATGGCTGCCGACAATCCAGCTCTTCGACGTCAGCAAGCATTTGATCGAGGCGCACGGGCCGCCTGGTATCGAGACGCTTTACAATCAAAGCGTGCACGAAATCGACCGTCAGGACCCGGAACCTGACGTCAGGCTGTTTTCCACTGAAATCAAAGACGGTCCCAAATTGGCTGGCTATCTGCAGATTCAGCTATCAATGCGCAGTGTCGATCACGCCACAATTCAGTACGTCAACACCATGGGCATACTCACGCCATTTCTGGTCATCCTCTCCGGGGTAGCTGGCTACTTCTTTTCAGGCAAAGCTGCGCGGCCGCTCGAAGAAAGTTTCGAATTACTGCGGCGCTTCATGAATGATGCAGGTCATGAATTGAGCACACCAATCAGCATTATTCAAGCCAACGCAGAAGCCATGGAACCGGACCTGAACGAAGGCGAACCGGCGCTGAACAAACTAGCGATCATCAACCGATCGACTGAGCGCATGGGTCGCCTGGTAAGCGATTTGACCCTGCTCTCAAAAATGGAAAGCCCGCAGTTGCAGGCTCGCAAATCGTCGATTCAATTGGAAACCCTGGTCAAAGCGGTTCTCGAAGAGTTTCAAGAGCTATTCAAGAACAAAGACATCGAGCTCAATTATTCACAACTTCCCCCAGTCTCAATGCAAGGAGACAGCGACTCTCTCAAGCGCCTGATCACAAACTTGCTTCAGAACGCCTTGCGCTACACAGACGCTGGCGGCAAAGTCACAGTCGGCATCGAAGCGATGGGGCGTTATGTCAAACTGGAAGTGAAAGATACCGGTGTCGGCATTCCCGCTGAAAGTTTACCCAAAATATTCGACCGCTTTTATCGAGTCGACAAATCTCGTTCCCGCGCTCAGGGTGGTGTCGGACTCGGTCTCTCAATCGTGCGCGCCATCGTCGATGCCCATAAAGGGCGAATCGAAGTGACTAGTGACGTGGGCAAAGGGACCACGTTCACAATCATTCTCGCCCGCTAAATTGGCAGACCTTGATGAACTGCGGGGACGCATGGCAGGGACAACCTGCCTGGCGTGACGAACCCGCAGTGGTTGGTCGAAGAACGAATAAATAACGTTTGGCGAGAAGATAGTCAGAGAGATTATCTTCGCGCCTATTTTTGTTACGACTCTAAGCGAGGGTCGTGAAGTTCGTTGAAATGTTGAAACGTCCTGCTGACTTTGCCAAAAACAACCAAACATACAGTTTCGATATTGTATTGTCGCATCATGCAGCCCTCTCTCAAATTCGGGATAATCATACGGTTCGCTTTCTCACGCTTACGTGCGTCTTGACGGTTCCTCGAACATTCCGGCTGAGACTAAATTGAAACACCGAGAACTAGTCTTATCCGCAGTGCTACTCTGGTTGGCCTTTCTTCGCCTGCAACACGGGATGGGCTGGTACGGTGAAGGGTAAGTACTCCACCCCACCAAATGCCGCGTTTAACACGTGTCTTTGAATCTTGTGCCACAGCAGTGCCGACCTGGTATCAAGACTCGGGTGGACCTCTCTGGCAACCTGATCCCTGGTGCATTGACATCGAGCAACGAGTTGCACATTCATTGACCAAAATTGAGAAATCGAGATTGTTTGATTATGTGGCCGTCGAAGCCACCTATAAGGACGATGGACTCATAGCAAATCTCAAGATCGCCGAAAGCTCAGGTTCAGACGCGGCCGAGAAACAAGCCCTCGATTCGATTACGGCTGCCGGACGTATTTTGCCGAGCCAACCAGGCTCGGGCAACATTCGATATTTAGTCGAGTTCCCAACGATTAAAGTCACGCCTGAGACGAGTGCTCACGCTGATTATCGGGTAAGGACCCAAACGTGTTGCTCTAATATTCCAGCGCTTGAAAAATTCAATTACTTTCCCTGCAGTCAAATCTATGTGCAGACACTTAACAGCAGCGGTTCACTGGCGCCTCTTAGTGCAAACCCTAAACTCGTTCGTTATGCGGCACATGTGAACGCGGATCCGGTCGACGTCTAAGACAAGATAGCGACCCGTCATATCATTTGAAACGCTGTGGTTGACCAGGCGCTTCAACGCATAAACGGGGACCTCCAGTTTTTTACCCATAGTCAGAAACGTGCGACGCAAATCATGCATCGTGAAGCGGACTTTGCTTTTATCCCGAACTCTGCGCACCATGCCAACGCCGGCGCTAATTGGCTTGTTCCTCAGTCTGGTGGACGGGAAAACCCATTCGGATCCATTACGATACCTATGACGCCTTTGCAAAAGCTCTATCAGAAAGTCGCTTAGGGAAAGCAAATGCTCTCTGTCGCACTTTGCTATTTCGCGTGGAGCCCGGTGCAGTTGCCGGGATTTTTGAGGTCTTCACTATGAACGAATTCAACCTCGACTACATAATCAATCCGATCGAACAACAAACTTTGAACGATCTGTGGGATCTCTACTCCGACGAGTTCGACGATCCAGAGCAGCATACGTGCAACTAAACCGCAGTGCCCGCGATTGTCTATCATTGTGGGCGAAAGTTTGCATTATACTGAGCAGGATCAATCGGCGACAGTCGGGCTTTGCAACGACGATGGCATTTTTCGAGACGAATAAAGAACCGGCTGGCAGTGCCGAAGAAGAGAAACTCACTCTCGGGTCAGCGAGCGCCGACGAAAACTTGGCCCATCTGACGGACGAAACACTGGGTGAAACGCGCACAACGTTCTCCGAGCTGACCGGGCGCTCACTAAAAGTGGCCGGTCTGGAAGAGATTTTAGCGACGACACTATCAAAAGATCGGGAGCTCGAATCGAAAAATAAGCCTGCCCGGATTGGTGACCGGTACAAAATCGACGAGCTGATTGGTGTTGGCGGCATGGGTGCTGTCTACAAAGGGAAACATGAGGCTATGGGTAAAACCCTGGCAATCAAAGTTCTGCATGAAGACGCTGTTGCCAACAAAAAAGCGGTATTGCGGTTCGACCAGGAAGCTCGTGCCGCCAGCGCTCTCACTCACCCTCATCTAGTTTCGGTCTACGACTATGGTGTGACCGACGAAGGTGCACCATATCTGGTGATGGATTATCTAGAAGGTTCGAGCCTCAGTGCCATTATCAAAGAGGAAGGCCCGCTCAAACCGACGCGGGCCCTCAACATTTTTATACAGATCACGGAGGGCATTGCACATGCCCACAAAAAAGGAGTGATCCATCGAGATTTAAAGCCGAGCAACGTGATTATCACGAAAACGGATCGGGGCGAAGATTTTGTCAAAATCGTCGATTTCGGCATTGCCAAAATGATGGTTGCCGACCTGACTGCGGCAGAAAACAGTCTGACACAGACCGGAGAGATTTTCGGCAGTCCGCTCTACATGAGCCCGGAGCAATGCACCGGTCGCACTCTCGACCAGCGCTCGGATATTTATTCGCTGGGTTGCCTGATGTACGAAACGCTGACTGGAGCACCCCCTTTTCAAGGCGGTAATCCAGTGCAAACAATAATGATGCACGTGCACGACGAACCACCACAGATTTCAGCCGCGCGCACTCAGGGACCACTGCCGGCAGGCTTGGAATCAGTAATTATGCGCACTCTCAATAAATCTGCTGAAGACAGATACGCGTCGGCAGAAACCCTCCTGTCGGATTTAGAAAAAGTCCGCGATGGTGTCAGGCTTTTCCACCGCGATACGCTCAAGCGATTAGCGAGGCGCTTTGCACCCAAAGATCGACGAGGCATGGTAATACGCGCTGCGGTCTTCGGTTTGCTTATCTCCATGCCGTTAGCCGCTGGCTTCTTTTTCTACGAAAGACTGTTTCCGGATGAGATCAAAACTCTAGTCGAAAAAGGTGATCAGTCCTTGAAAGATCCAGCCGGCGGGGACTCAGCCGAGATCTGCTTCAAACAAGCGATTGCTCTGGGCCTGCATGGCAACATCGACTCCGACCGTCAGGCTATGCTTTATGACCGGCTGGCTTATTATTATCTGCGCCAAGCCAAAGCTTATCAGGCTAATCAAGCCAATCAAACAAAGGACAAGCAAGCACTTGCCCAGGGCATCGTAAGCAAACAATTTGCGCGCGCGATCGAGCACTATAAAATCGCCTTGAAGGAGGCGCAGAAGTCCCAAAACCCACTTCGAATAGCAACCGAAAACCTGGGAGTTGCCGACAGCTTGCAGGCCGATTCCGCTCCGGAAGAAGCCGCGCCCTACTATCAAGATTGTGTCAAATGGGCCAAGTCAACACACCCTCGTGGGGACGAAATTCTGGGTGCGGCCCTCCTTGGGCAGGCAACAAATCTCCATAGAATGAGCCGCTACAGAGATGCCATAACAACCGCTCTAAAAGCCGCGGCGGTCTACAATTTACCGGGGTCGACGCACCAACTTAACCGGGTGAGTGCTTACGAAGTTGCAGCAGATAGCGCCACTGCCTCAGCCGCCGCCTTTGCCCAGGAGGGAAATACACCCGGCGCCACTAAACTGTACGAAGAAGCGGACCAATTTTACGCCCTTGCCGCTAAAACTTTGAGCCAGGCCAATTTCGCCAGCGAGTCCCCTGAAGTGACGAGCATCAAGACTTTGAGAGTTGAGATGTTAAAGCAGAAACAAATGATGCTGACAGAGCACGGTCAAAAAGCAGAAGCAGCGCTGGTCGAAAAAGAACGCCAGCAAATCCTCTCAACAGGAATCGAGAAATAATGATTATGTGTCTTTCGGCCGCTTAGCCAGAATTGCCTTGGCTTGTGCGTACATGCGTTCGGCTTCTTCTTCCCGCTTCAGTTTGCGCAACAGCTTGGCATAATCGCGCAGATTATCGGCAATTTCAGGGTGCTCGAGACCCAGTGCTTCTTGTCTGTGCCTGAGAGCACGACCCAAGAGTGGCTCACATTCTTCGTATTTGCCTTGTTGGAAGAGAATTCCAGCGAGCGTGTTCAGGCTGTCTGCCAGTTTGAGCACATCGAGCGGCACTGCACTCTCGATGATATTCACCACCCGCTTGACGAAAGGTTCGGCCTGGTCGAACTTGCCCTGCACACACAAGACGCCCGCGAGATTAGTCAAATCGGCGCCGATACTGGCATGTTTCGGTCCGAGCTGCTGTTGCTTGATCGCCAGTATACGTTCGTACAGACTCTGGGCTTCTGCATAATCGCCTTGCTCGTAATAGCTTTCGGCTAATCGATTGAGCGCAGAACCAAGAGCTTCCTTCAATTCACTCTGAGCTTCAGGTTCAACCGGGGTTTCGCCAGGCAATCTGCTGCTGACGTACGGTTGCAGTGACTGCATAGTGTTGACGGCGCCTATCACACCTGGTGGCACAGTGCGCGTTTGATCTTGCCCGGCCTCCGCCAGTTGAGCGGCTGTCAAGGGTACAGCCGCAGCTACGGGAATCGCTGTCGGCGCAACCGCTGATTCGGCGGGTGATGAAGCAACTGGTTGTGATTGAGGCAGGGCCGGGGGCGCAGGAACGGCTGCAGCAGCCGCAGCTGGTGGGGCATAAGCTGGTGGTGTCAAAAGTTCAGGAGCACCCGGTTTCAATTCCATCGGTGGTCTGATCGGAGTCATATCGGCAGTGGCACCACCATCCAGGTTCGCTGATGCTGGCACAGCGGCTGGAGCCTGTGCGGCGACTGGAGCAGGTGGTGCGGCGATTGGGGCGGGCGGTACAGCAGCTTGAGTTGACTGCACTG
>CAJCHQ010000584.1 GCA_903970295.1 Bryobacterales bacterium | reverse complement strand
CTTATCAGCACAGCCTGGCTGTAGCCAATCTAGCCGAATCAGGAGCACGCGCGATCGACGGCGACGTCAACTTGGTCCGAGCTGGTGCCATGTATCATGATGTGGGCAAAATGGTACGTCCGCGCTTTTTCATTGAAAATCAACTGGGTGACAAAAATCCGCACGATGCTATGACGCCTGAAGAAAGCCGGGAGAGAGTGCTCGCCCATGTTACAGACGGGCTGGTTCTGGCTAAACAGTATAAGCTTCCACCAGCAGTGCAGGATTTTATTCCAATGCATCAAGGTACGTCGTTGATGGCTTATTTCTATCACAAAGCTTGCCTCCGTGATGGTCACGACAAAGTCGATCCGCTCTTTTATCGCTATCCCGGTCCGAAGCCGCAATCGAAAGAAACCTCGATCGTCATGCTCGCAGACGTGTCAGAGGCAGTCACTCACAGCATGCATGATCCGACACAAGAAGAAGTGGAAGCGGCAATGAACAAAGTCTTCCAGAACCGCTGGGACGATGGTCAGTTCTCCGAGTCAGGTTTAACTCGCAGCGAACTCGAGCGCATCAAAAAAGCCTTCGTTCATGTCTGGCGGACGCTTCATCACGAGCGCCTGAAGTATCCATCGACGACGACCGGCAAGATGGCAGTGCCACCTGATGCGGTGCCATCGACGAGTGTGCCACCAGCGACAGCGCCATCGACCGGTGCCTAATTTAGTAGACCCGTTGCAGTCTCCTGGTTTAAGTACCGAATCTCAGTCGCGCAGTCTCGTCCGCGTCGTCCAACCCAGTTCATGAATTGCCTGGTCGATCGTCAAAGTTTTGCGCATGGCGAAATCCATGGCCATGATCGCTTGATGCAAGTTGAGCAATTTTTCCTCCATGAGAAAAACGCAGCGCAACGCGCAGATTAAAACATCGGGTGCAACTTGCTTGTTGTCCAGTAAAATGCGAGAGACTTCGCTCGCTTGATTGAAGTTATCTTTAAGCATGCCCTGAACGTCGCCGGGAATTCTAGTGACCTGCAGCACACCGGCGAGTGTGAGCAATTCGATTAATGCCACCGCCTGATTTTGTCGAGATTTGAAAGCGCCGATTTCGGCCACTACCTTAGGCAAGGGCTGTTGTTTTGTGCGCACCAGGAGAATCGCCTCGGCGGCCCAACCGCCGCGAAAAGTGCCGTTGTCCAGCATTTCTTGTAATTCGATCGATGCGGCCACCACCGTCTTATCGATGAATCCGAGTTCCACTAAAATCTCGCCGACAAACTTACCTTTGGCGAGCGAGCGATGCAAGGCATCCAGTAGCTGCTGTTCGGTAATGATGCGCGACTGCGTAAAAAGCTCTCCGATTTTCAAAGATGGCTTCATCGCTAATCTCTGATAGCCACGATTGATGGGCAGCTGCTCCAATTTGTGTTCTCTTTGAAATGCCGCTTTCAAAGCTTTTATAGCCGAGTTTCGATCGAGCACTCCGCGGCGGATGAATTGCTGAGCCATAAGGGCTGCGCTGACGAGCGCCTGCGAAACGAAACCACGAAAACAAAAAATATGACCGAGAGGCAGTCCGGTGCGAATATTGGTGTGCAATGATTCTTCCAGTTGTTTCTTGTTGACGACGCCGGCATCGACCAAAAGTTGACCGAGTTTATTAGTTTGCACATCTTCTGGTTGAACAAAGCCTGAGCGTTTGAAGGCTTCCGAAAGCGGAATATTTTCCCGGTGGGCGATTGTGAGAACGTCCACGGCAATTTCCACTGGCATCAGTCCATCATTGACCAGCGATTGCACCTCCAGAGCCGTGCGCAATTGTTGCTCGGTCAAATGTCCGGACAAAACCAGAGCCTTGCCAATAGGCAATCCTCGTTCCTCATAAGTCTGGAGTGCCGTCGCTATGTACTCGGACGGTATGACGCCGGCTTGAGCGAGCAGGTCGCCAACGCGCACTTGTTTTCTTTCTGCCGTCATTTACAATCCTTCGCGAAATCGACATCAGCTTAACAGTTTTTTTCAGTCTTCCGAAAGAAGCTCAATCCAGTCTGCCCGTAGGTGCGCTGATCGACTCTGGTCAGCCTTTCCATATCCTCCGGAAACTGGAAGCCACGCAGATGTTCGACCACAAGCACGCCGTCCGGGGCGAGAAGATCTTGCCGGTCGATTGCCTCCACCACCAATTTGCCGAATGGCGTTTTGTAAGGAGGATCGGCAAAGACGATGTCGAACTCTTGCCCGGCAAAAGCGGGCAAGAGGCGGCGAAAATCACCTGTCATGACTTCGGCTTCGTAGCCCAGAGTGACGAGCGAATTCTGGATGGCACAAGTCATTCTGCGGCTTTCTTCGACAAAAACCACCGATTCACAGCCGCGGCTGAGCGCCTCTAAGCCCATCATGCCCGTGCCGGCAAAGACATCCAAAAAGCGAGCGCTCTCGATTTTGGCAGCCAAAATGTTAAAAAATGCCTGCCGGATTTTTGCACCGGTAGGGCGGACGGCCAGCCCTTCTGGACTGCTAATGCTTCGACCGCGGGCTTTTCCGCCAGTAATTCTCATGAGAGTTCAGGCTTTGCTGAAAGCGAGCATGGTACCATGAGGCATCACAGTTTTCGAGCCAGAAAATGTCTGCCAGACGGATTGCCCGCGAGCTAGCTGTAATCGTCATGCCCCAGCTTCCCAAAAATAAGGAGAAGCTGTCGACTGTTGACGTGGAAGATCTTGTCGCTAAAGCAGTGCATATGCTGCGCGATTATGCCAAACAGACTTTGGCCGACGCCAATGCGGTACTGCTTGCTAGCACAGCCAGCATCAACGAGATCGAACTCGAGCATCCGAAGAACGCTGAAAAAATCGAAAACTTCGCAGCCGTTCCTCTGACCACCGGACAATTGAAAGAGCAAATCGACAATCTCGAGCGCGCACTGAATATGGTGGCAGAAGCGCTTGATATTCCAGATATGGCATTGAGCACGGGACGCAGTGTCATCGAGATCAATTGCGGCAAATGCGGCGAGCTATCGACTGCTTACATCGATCGTCCGAACAAGTCTGACGTGCAACAGTTTTTCGTTCGCCTCGTCGTCAGTTATTTCGAAAACAAAACGACAATCGACGAATTTATCAAGCATGCCAAAGCCAAATGGCAAGTAGAAAGAATGGTCAGTATCGACCGCGACATTCTCAGGCTGGCTTGCGCAGAGGCTCTGTTTATGCCGGATGTACCCGTCAATGTTTCAATCAGTGAGGCTGTAGAGCTTTGTCATCGATTCGCCGATGAGCGAGCGGCAAAATTCATCAACGGTATTCTGGGAGACCTTTCCAAACAGGCTCGATACTTTCGTGCTCACGGAAAATTTTCTCAGGAAAACATTGAGGAACTGGAATTGAGCGATGAGTCAATCGAGCTAGACGACCAACCGATCAGGCAGGCTTAAAACTTTCGGGATTAGCAACATGACTGAAGCACAGCAACAAGACGAAAATCAGCAACCAGGCTGGTGGGGCTCGACATTAGGAAAATTGAAATCGGCCCTTGCCAGAACCAAGAGCGCCGTGGTCGACTCTGTTCTCGAGACCGAAGCCGGGTCGGCGGCTACCGATGCGCAGCCGGCAAAGGAAAGCATTGGAGCATACACGGGTGAAGTCGAGGCGGCCACGAGCGCATCGACGTCACAAGCTCACTTGACGCAAAATACGACACCAAGACCAACACCAACCCCGGTGGCACTGGAAAGAGCGACAGCGGTCGAAATCGACGAAGACTATTTGGAGAATCTAGAAGAAAAATTGATTCGAGCCGATCTTGGATTAGCGACTGCTGAAACCCTAGTCGGTCATCTCCGCAAAGAAGCTCGGGCGAAACGCTGGAATTCCCATGACGTCGAGGACTTTTTGAAAAAAGAGTTTACATCGATGCTCGCCACGACGAAGAAATCTGCGCTGCGCGTTGAAGCCGGCAAACTGAGCATTGTCTTAGTTGTTGGAGTCAACGGTACAGGCAAGACGACAAGTATCGGCAAATTGTGCTGGCGCTTCAAGAGTCAAGGCAAGAAAGTACTGATGGCGGCGGCTGATACTTTCCGGGCGGCTGCCGAATCGCAACTGGAAATCTGGTCGGAGCGAGCCGGAGTTGAAATTGTGCGTTTGCCAGACGGTGCCGACCCAGGCGCCGTCGTCTACCAGGCGATTCAAAAAGCAAAAAGTGAAAATTTCGATGTGCTCGTGATCGATACTGCCGGTCGTTTACATAATAAAGCGAATTTAATGGCTGAGCTTAAAAAAGTGCGCATCGTGATCGAGAAAAATGCCCAGGATTTGCCTCTTGAATCGCTGCTGGTTTTGGATGCCTCGACCGGGCAGAACGGTTTGCAACAGGCCAAAGTCTTCACTGAGGTCTGTCCGCTCACTGGTGTCATTCTGACGAAGCTGGATGGTACCGCCAAAGGTGGCGTCGTTTTCAGTATCACACGCGAATTGCAAATTCCGGTGAAATTGATCGGATTAGGCGAACAGATAGATGATCTGCGAGATTTCGAACCTGGACTTTTTGTCGAGGCCCTGTTTCAACGCTGACTCCACTGTTTCTTAAGAGCGCCAGCATTGACCAGATCGACATCGGTGTAAGGTCCCACATGCCGGTTCAAACTGCACGAAGGCAGTTGCTTCTCGAATTCGGCCAGGGTTTCTGGCGATATGGCCGGATTGTATTTCACCCATAGCTGTTTCAGGCTCTTCAATTTGGCTAGACGCAGAAGCCCCCGGTCTGAGATCAAAGTTCGGCTGAGCGCCAATTCGGTCAAATCGTGCTTGAGCAGCGAATCGACTCC
>CAJCHQ010000583.1 GCA_903970295.1 Bryobacterales bacterium | reverse complement strand
ATGCCGAAACCGGTAAAGATATCCTTCTGAATTTCCACGTCTCCCGAAGGCGTATCGATGATGCTGCTCGGCAATGATTTGTAAGCGGGCAATTGGTGAACCAGAGCCAGTGCTTGTCCGAGTGGCAAGTCGGGATCGAGGCTGGCTTCGATCGTCACCTGGCGAGCGCGATCCATGCGGTCGATTTGTGATGGTCCGCTGCCCATCTCCACATCGGCAACCGCACTCAGAGGCACAAGCCGTCCGCCCTTGCCGAGCACACGCAGATTCCGGATCGTTTCCAGATCGTGACGATAGGCAGGGTCTAATTGCACGCGAATATTGATTTGTCGATCGCTCAGATTGAATTTGGGCAAATTGGCGTCAATATCTCCAAGAGTGGCGATCATCGCCGTATGTGCGATGGCCTGGACCGAAACACCTTGCTCGGCAGCTTTGGAAAAATTAGGCTTGACCAGAATTTCCGGCTTCGTCAGAGATGCACTGGAGACGATATCCGAGATGCCCGGAATGTTGCGGATCTCAGTCGCGACTTTATCGGCTTCACGAGCCAGTGTGACGCCATCGTCGCTGGTGAAGACCACCTTCAACTTACCAGTGATACCGCCTGCATGCGTGAAGGCTAACCGCGCTCCTGGCACCTTATTCAGTTCCGGACGCATGGAAATTTCAAATTGCTGTTGAGTCAGCTTTCTCTTTTCCCGCGGCACGAGACTGATATAGATACTGGCTTTATTTACTTCGCCGGCACTCGAACCACTATTCATCTTGCCGGACGTGGGTGCACCGATAGTGACGAAGACCTGGTTCACCTCTGAACGTGCTTTGATCTTGTTGTAGAGCCGATCAACGGTCCTGGCTGTATCCGCGAGATTGGCTCCCGGAGGGAGCTGCACAGTGAGCACAGTCTCATTGCGATCGACGTTGCCGATGACCGAAGTTGGCAGTGTCCGCATCAAAAGAATGCTGGCTACAAAAAATACAACTCCGGCAATGACCGTCAGCAAGCGATGGTCGAGAGCCCAGTGTAGAAGCGAATCGTAAGCCGTCATGAGCCAGCCGCCGGTTTTTGGCTCTTTCATATCTTTCATGTAGTAGGCGGCAATCAGCGGTGTGAGCATACGCGCTACGAGTAAAGAGAAGAGCACCGCAGCTGCCACTGTCAATCCAAACTGTTTGAGAAATTGCCCAGGTATTCCCCCCATGAATGCGACCGGAACAAACACCACGACAAGAGTCATGGTTGTGGCCACAACTGCCAGCCCGATTTCGTCAGCGGCTTCAAGAGCGGCTTGAAACGGGCGTTTGCCGAGGTGCATATGGCGGACTATGTTCTCGATTTCGACAATGGCGTCATCGACTAGAACTCCAACCACAAGAGATAAGCCGAGCAACGACATATTATTGAGGGTGAAGTGAAAAATTTTCATCACGGCAAATGCCGGTATCAAGGAAAGGGGCATGGCCAGAGCCGAGATGATCGCTGCTCTCCAGTTCCCCAGGAATAGCCAGATGACGATTATGGCAAGCACAGCTCCGAAAGCGAGCGAATCGATACAAGCCTCGTAGGACTCGTGCACGAATCTTGCTTCACTGCGAATCTTCGTTAGTTTGACGTCATCAGGAAGTACGGCTGCCAATTTCTTCAACTTGGCATCGACACCGTCTTCGACGTCGACCATGTTGGCACCGACGCTCCTCACGATTGAAAATGCCACCACCGGTTTACCGTTGAGAAAAGCTGATTGTCTGGGTTCTGATGTGCCATCGACGACTTGTCCCAGCGTGTTGATGCGGGCGTAAGTGCCATTGGTCACCATCACCTGCGATTCAGCCAAATCGGCAACTGTTTTAGCGCTTCCCAATGTGCGTATTGATTGTTCTTTGGCGCCGAGTTCCGAGCGTCCACCAGGCAAATTCATGTTTTGAATTCTGACTTGAACGCTGACCATGTCGGCTGAAGCACCGAGGGCGTTCAACTTAGTTGGATCAAGATTGATATTGATTTCGCGATCGACGCCGCCCGATCTCTGCACCTGCCCTACACCGGCTACTGCTAGAAGCGAGCGAGAAATCGAATTGTCGATCAGCCAGCTCAGCTCTTCTGTGCTGCGCTTATCCGACGATACTGTGTATGTGACAAAGGCACTGCCTGTAAATTCAACGCGCTGAACCACCGGCTCGTCGATGCCTTGCGGCAGTTGCTGTCTGATCTTTGAGACTTCGTTGCGTACATCGTTGACTGAACGATCTGTATTCGTTCCCAATTCGAACTCGATGGTCGTAGTCGATACACCTTCGTTGATTGT
>CAJCHQ010000582.1 GCA_903970295.1 Bryobacterales bacterium | reverse complement strand
TGAAGATTTAGAAATCTGCCCAGTTTTTAATGGCTCAGTAGCGTTGACGCGCTCAGACCACGGCGACGCTGCCACCAGTAAAAAAACGGCTACCGGCAGAAAGGCGTGACTGCGAATACTTTTATCCATTTTTCGAGAAGTCCTGGATGCAAATGATTGCCAGCTACAGTTAGTAATGTTCCCCTATTCTAGCCTAGCAGTTGGATTGTGTAGGTTTTGGGGAGGAGAAGCCGAATCTCCAGGCAATCAACCGCCCGGCTCTCTTGGGATCTGGGTAGCGACTATCGATCCGGGGAATAAGGATAACGACCAGCGTCGGCAAGCCAGCCAGTAGCTGAATGAGGGAGATTATGCGTTTCTTCTTGCTTAGTTTGTCGTGCTTGATCGTCGTCTCCGTCGCCTCTCAGCCGGGGCATTGCGACCAATACTGTGATTACGGCTTTCAGCTCTATAACCAGCGAAGATTCGACCAGGCAAAAAAATATTTCGAACAAAGCCTGAAACTTTCGCCGAAAAACGACCGCTCCCACTTTTATCGCGGTGTCTGTTGCGAATATTTGAATAATGTAGAAGAAGCGAAGACGGAGTATCAGTACATCACGGCCAATTCATCAGACACCAAACTGATCGCTCTGGCCAAAGCTTCCCTCGAGCGCATCAACAAAGCGCAGGAAGAGAAAGAGAGCAAAGATGCCGATACCGATACAGCCAAAGCCAAAAGCAGTTCTGACAGCTCTAAAAAAGCAACCAGCCCCGACAAAAATAAAATCAGCATGCTCAAGTCGCAGAAGCCGAATTCTTCAACTGCCCCCGACAACGACGACGACAAAGATGATGCAGAGGTCGAATCACTCCGGCAGGCGGCTCTGGTCAGAGTCAACCCTACCGATGTAGTGCCGCCGGAAACCAGAGTTTATTTCACGCAATCCGGCCATGACGACATTTCGATCAATGCCAAAGTCAGCGGCCGTGACCTGCGCATGATCCTGGATACAGGAGCTGCGGTAACTTTGCTCGGCAAAAATCAGTTAGAGGAATTACACGTCAAAGGTCCTTCCGGCAACCCCACCGGATATGTTGGGGGTGTCGGCGGAAGCAGCGTGCCCACCTGGAACCTGCCGATCCAGATCGAACTGGGTAATTTGAAAAAAACAGTCAACGCCAGGATCGCCGATGAATGGACCGGCTCGCCACTTCTCGGTCAAGATTTTTTCAACAACATCGAGTACGAAATAGATAATAAAGGACATTGTATTTACTTCCGCAGACCAAAAGTGATCTCGCAAAAAGACAGAGATGCCTATTGCGTTCCGTTTACCAGACTCGGTCGACATCTTCTAGTGACCGTAGAAGTCGAAGGCGGCCGCAAAACCGGAATGATAGTAGACACTGGAGCAGAAGGAATCTGTTTGACTATGGCCAACATGAAAGAATTGAACATGGAGATCCCGGCAGACGCACAAAGAATTCGATCGCAAGGCGTCGGTGGCACCGCAGACGGATTTGCTTTTTCGATTGAAAACTTGAGACTGGGACCAATTGTGCAACGAGGTGTGGCAATCAATGTCACGACATCGGCCGGTGGCATGCTCGGGACGGATGAGGGTCGCTATGGCTTGCTCGGGCAGGGATTTTTCGGTAACTGGCGCTTTACCGTCGACAATGCCAACGGCGTGCTCAGATTTTTTCACTAAGCAGACCAGGCGGCACCCATCAACTATGTTTCCGGCGCCCACGTTTGGCACTCCTGACCATCTCATATTCTTCGTCCAATACTCTTTTCAATTCGCCGCACTGACTGCGAACAGCATCTTGATCGTTTGCTTTAGCCGAATCTTCCAGAGCTTGAAACATTTTGTCGAAAGGGGCTGTATTTGTCCCTCGCGCCTTCAGTCGATCGATTCTGGCAATCAAGGCAAGGCGCGTTCCCTGCATCGGACCGGGGACAACGGTGGGAGCATTTTGATCGGCAGAGTCGCTGGTGGTCAGTTCAAGTGAGGATAGCAACTCTTTTTCGCTCAAACCGCCCGTTCCATAGAGCTTTACTTCCGCCCTCTTGACTGAGACTTTGCTGCATTTATGGTTGGCATAATCGAAGAGCAAAACCTTCGTTCTTTGAAAATCATCGGGCACCGTCTCGAATATCACTTTACCAATCAAGACTGCTTCAATCTTGCATTCATTGTCGGATGATTTCGGTTTTCTCTCGGTGGCGACAATAATTTGATCGCCCTGGACATCAATGCCGAATTTGAAAGCCGGGTCAAGCAACTTGCTCTTGCGTAAGGCGATAACGAGATCGCTCGTTTTCAATTTCGAGCCAGGCAACAAATTGTGCGCAGCAGCGTCCAGCTTGGGGGACGATTGGGCGTAAACAAAGCTGCCTGAGTATAGACATGGTAAAAATGCTACAAAAGACAGCACTGTTAAATTTCTCAGGTTATCACTCAGTTGCATCACGTTTAGCTCATCACCATGCCGCCGCACACATTTTAACAGGGCTAAGCGAATGTCAATGCACTTCCGAAGGCGAGAATCACTCAAGGCGGAGACAGCTTGGTAGAAATTGTCAAATTGACGGAATACGGCTTATATTGCGAAGAGGGTGACTTTTTTATCGACCCTTGGCGCCCTGTCGGTCGAGCCGTAATCACACATGCGCACGCCGATCATGCCCGCTTCGGCAACGTCCAATATTTGGCCGCTCAACCTGGCGAAAAAATCTTGCGGGCGCGCATCGGCAGCGAGGCTAAGATTCAGACTTTGAAATTTGGCGAAGAGTTGAAGGTAAACTCGGTCAATGTCTCCTTGCATCCCGCCGGCCATGTATTGGGATCGGCTCAAATCCGCATCGAACACAAAGGAGAAGTCTGGGTCATATCAGGCGATTACAAAGTCGAAGCTGACCGCACATGTGAGGTTATTTCGCCAGTCAAGTGCAACACATTTATCACCGAGTCGACCTTTGGCTTGCCCATTTATCGATGGCACCCGCAACTTCATGTTTTCGACGAAATCAATCGCTGGTGGCAAAAAAACAAAGAGTCGGGAAAAGCTAGTTTGCTTTTCGCCTATGCCCTGGGCAAAGCGCAAAGAATTCTGAGCGGCGTCGATGCCTCGATAGGACCAATATATGGACATGGTGCAGTCTACAAATTGACTGAAGAATATCGAGCCAGCGACGTTTCCTTACCACCAATGCAATATGTTGGGGAAATGCCACGTAGCACCAAGTATGAAGGCAGCCTGATCCTGGCGCCACCGTCCGCGATGGCTACACCATGGACAAGACAGTTCGGTTCGGCTTCCACCGCTTTTGCTTCAGGCTGGATGCGCATTCGTGGCACGCGGCGCCGGCGCTCGATCGATCGAGGCTTCGTGCTCTCCGACCATGCCGACTGGCCGGGACTGAATCAAGTAATTCTGGCAACAGAAGCAGAGCGAGTTGTAGTGACGCACGGCTATGCATCAGAATTGGTGCGGTGGTTGCACGAGCAAGGTATTAATGCACAAACCATGCAAACCGAATTTGCAGGAGAGCTCGATGATGCGCCCGAGAGCAATGGTATTGATGCGCCGGGGAACATCGGTATTGATGCTCCGGGGAACATTGTTATTGATGCTCCACCCTTTGGAAACGCGTCGCCTTTCATTGAGGACAGACAATGAAAGCTTTTACTGACCTTTATACAGCGTTAGATGAGACAACAAAAACAAACGAAAAAATTGCGGCGCTTCGTCAATATTTCCAGAGCGAAGCCCCGGCCGATTGTGCGTGGGCGATTTATTTTCTCACCGGTCGCAAACCAAAACAATTGATTCAAACACCAAAAGTGGTGGCGTGGGCGATTCAAACAGCAAACATAGCCGACTGGCTCTTCGCAGAATCATACGACGCAGTCGGCGATCTGGCTGAGACTATCGCTCTGCTTCTGCCAGCTGCCGAAAAAAGCGCCACTCAATCCCTTTCATATTGGGTGGAGGAGCGCTTACTGCCCTTGAAAGGATTGAATGAGGAAAAACAGAAAGAAGCGATGCTCGCGGCATGGCAAGAACTCGATGAAGGTCAACGATTTATCTGGAATAAATTGATTACCGGCGCTTTCCGGGTCGGCGTTTCGCAGCAGCTGGTGATTCGGGCTATTGCTCTCGTCAGCGGCGTAGAAGCCGGCGTAATCGCGCATCGCATGATGGGCAGTTGGGAGCCAACAGGGCAGTTTTACAGCGACTTGATCAAAAAAGATACGAGCGAATCTCAAGTCAGTCGACCGTATCCATTTTATCTGGCTTATCCGTTCGAAAACGATCCCCAGTCGCTGGGTGATTTGAGCGATTGGCAGTGCGAATGGAAGTGGGATGGCATCCGCTGCCAGTTAATCGTTCGCGAGGGTCAGTGTTTTCTCTGGTCGCGCGGTGAAGAGTTGATCACCGAAAGATTTCCAGAACTGGTACAAATGGCCGAATCACTGCCAGATGGCACCGTCATCGACGGCGAAATTCTGCCGTGGAAAGAGGCCAATGTCTTGCCCTTCAGCCAATTGCAGCAGCGAATCGGGCGCAAGACGGTGAGCAAGAAAATGCTCGCCGATATACCGGTGATTTTGATGTCCTACGATTTACTGGAACTGAATGGCAAAGATATTCGAGAACTGCCAATGTCAGAGCGCCGAGAACTTTTGACAAAGCTCGCCTGCGGAGTACCGGCAGGCGACGCGGCTGAAGCAGCGTATGCCACATGTCAACGTATAGATACTCGTCTCAGATTGTCACCACTGGTGGTTGCCGATTCCTGGGCCAATCTTCTGGAAATGAGAAAAGAAGCGCGGGCGCTATCGGTCGAGGGTTTAATGCTCAAACGCCGGTCTTCACCTTACAAAGTCGGCAGACAAAGAGGCGATTGGTGGAAATGGAAAGTCAATCCCTACACGATCGACGCCGTCTTGATTTATGCCCAACGCGGCAGCGGCAAGCGCGCCAGCCTGTATACCGATTACACGTTCGGCATCTGGGACGGAGAGTCGCTTGTACCCATCGCCAAGGCCTACTCCGGACTGACCGATGAGGAGATCAGCCAAGTCGACGCATTCGTCAGACAAAACACACTCGAAAAATTCGGTCCGGTACGCACAGTCAAACCGTTTCTCGTCTTCGAATTAGGCTTCGAAGGTATTCAAAAATCGGGCCGTCATAAATCGGGAGTGGCGGTGCGATTTCCGCGTATGCTGCGATGGCGTAAGGACAAGCCGGCGGCCGAGGCCGATTCACTGGAGACGCTCAAAGCCCTTCTACCAGCCGAATGAGTGCCGGGATTGGGCTTAGCGAACATTGATGTTTTCCTTACGCGCGTCTGTTGTAACTTCGATATGGAAGGAACACAGACGAGGTGCTTAAGACCATGTACGACAAAAAAACGACCGAGAAAGATTTAGAAGCAACGCTACAACTCCCGGAATCTTATCACCAGTTACATCACAGAAGAATTTTCGTGAACAAATCTGGTCAGGCTTCGGTGATTCTTTCGACTGCACAAACAGAAGCAGCTCAGTCACAAAATAACGTCGAATACGCCGGACACTCGATCAACTGACCACGGCGACGACTGATTGCGAATAGCTCAACCGTGGCATACATAGGTGACTCGGTTTGGTTTTTCTTGTGACCTATGAGCTCAAAGCGCATTATCATCCTCGGTGGTGGATTTGCAGGCGTTAAATGCGCCAGGAAGCTGCGTCAGCTTCTGGAAAAAACCAAGTACGACATTGTCGTCTTCAATCATGAAAATCACACTGTTTTTCACCCACTTCTGGCCGAAGTCGTCAGCGCCGCCTTGCAACCAAAGGATGTGGCGGCGCCGATTCGCCAATTGTTGAACGACATACAATGCCGCACTGAGGATGTGCTCAATATCGATTTGCCGGCTGGC
>CAJCHQ010000581.1 GCA_903970295.1 Bryobacterales bacterium | reverse complement strand
GTTCTACCATTGAACTACACCCGCGTACTGGCAATCCTATCACAGAGTGAAATAGAGGCAAGAGGGCGGAGTTACCAAGCCCCTTCCGAAGATAAGCCAGTCACTCGGGCGAAAAATGTACAAATTTCACCCCAGTCAGATTTGACCCTATCAAGAGATCATGCAAATCTGTTTTTCTTCGCCAGAAAAAAAATCTAGGTCGAGATCGGTGCCATAAACGCACCATCGAAGAGCTGAGGGCGGCCGTCTCGATCCGCTCGCGCATATACCATGAATGAATCGGCACGAATGGACCAAGAATGTGTCCGAGAATGAAGTTTGATAACGTCGTATGAAGTGGCAACACAAGCTGATCCGCATAGTCTCTAGCTGAGCAGATCAAAATCGACCCCGTTGTAATGCCGACAAATCACTCGCAAAGGCAGTCGCTACAGCGTCCGGCACGGGCTTAGCAACCACATCTCAAGGGGCAGCAAAGCAAGGTGTGGCTTGAAAACCAAAATTGCCGGCAATTCAAGTCATTTTCTCAAAGTTTAGAACATTCACAGAAGCCCTGTAAAAGCCCGTCTTTAACTTGTCTTCAACTTCTAGCGATGATACTTTACACATATAAAAGCATAGAGTGCGGCCGAGAAATCACCTTCTCGTGCGGCCGATTCCTCTGTCTGCATTTCTTTCCCTGCCCCTTTCCCTTTCCAATAGCAATCAATAGTAGGTAGCAATGGCAACTCTCATACAACGGCTGGCTGCGATGAACGATCTACGCGTAGCCATGCACCTAGTGCAACCGAACCTACCGCCCAAACGTTTGGTGCCACCGCACATCGAATCGCTCCAGTCTTATCAACCGGGTCGTCCGCCTGAGCAGCTGAAAAAAGAGTTGGGTCTGACTCGCATCGTCAATCTCGCTTCTAACGAAAACCCGCTTGGACCGCCGGCTAGCGCCATAGCCGCGATCGAAGAGGCCATGACCGAGATCAGCCGCTATCCTGACATGGGCGGACTGAAACTGAGACACGCTCTGGCCGAACGACACGAAGTTTTCGTCAACAACGTTGCCATTGGCTCTGGCTCGGAAAGTATCATGGCTAACATCGTGCGTGCATTTCTACACGGCGACGACGAAGTGCTGACATCGCACGGAACCTTCATCGGTTTGCAAGTTTTAGTTCGCGCCCAGGGCGTGAAGCTGAACATGGTGCCATTGAAAGATTACAAATTTGACCTCGATGCCATTGCCGATGCCGTCAACGAACGCACCAAGATTATCTATCTGTGCAATCCGAACAATCCGACAGGTACGATTTTTACTCGGGTTGAATGGGAGGAGTTCATCCGCAAAATTCCGGAACACGTTCTTGTGCTGTTAGATGAAGCCTATTACGAATTTACGGCGGACAATCCGGATTTTCCAGACTCGATGAGTTATCGCCTCGACAACGTGCTCACTTTGCGCACCTTCGCTAAAGCTTATGCCATGGCTGGGTTAAGATTGGGCTATGGACTTGGTCACGAATACTTGATCGACTTCATCAATCGCATCAAGCTTCCATTCGAGCCGAATATACTGGCCCAAGCCGCTGGTAATGCCGCTTTGACAGAACCAGAATTTTTGGTGCGCACGCTCAAAAATAATACGATCGGCATGAAATATCTCACCGAAGAATTCGACAAACTTGGTTTGCATTGGATTCCCAGTCACGGCAATTTCGTGATGATCGAAATGGGCAGTCAAGAACGGGTCACTCACATTCATGAATCGCTCTTGCGCGAAGGCATAGCGATCAGGCCGCTCGCTGCCTTCGGTCTACCCTCATGCCTGCGCGTCACTGTCGGTCTGCCAAACGACAACCAGGCTCTGATCGAAGGCTTGAAACGAGCCCTGCGCTAGATTTCTACAATGGGTTTTCGGGCGGCGGCGGCTTCTTCTTGCGCGGCCATTCATCGGTGCGAAACGGACAAAGCGGCAAATCGTCCTGACTGTAAACGTTACACTCAGGGTTATCGGCCCAGGCGTAGCGCACAGCCACCGGCTTTTTCACTTTGTCGCTCCAGACATTGATCGTGTCTCCATCGATCTCGGCCTTGGCCCAGACAAAAACACGATCGGCTCCGGCGATAGCGAAACCTTTGGGCTCCGTACCACCTTTCACCTTGAGCTGCGGTTCGCCGAGACGAAAGTGCAGTTTGATTTTATCGTCCAGCACTTCCATGCTGTCGTAAAACGGGCTGAGAGCTTTGACCGGCATCCGATATTGAGTAGCCAGAGCAATCAGGGCAGCCCGGTGAGCGATCTCTCGTTTATCTTTGGGATGGGGAGTGGCATTGATACCGGGTACGGTAT
>CAJCHQ010000580.1 GCA_903970295.1 Bryobacterales bacterium | reverse complement strand
ATGTGTGGACGATACACGATTGCTCATTCGACCGAGGAAATACTCGAGCGCTTTGATGTGTTGTCTGAGTTGATGGCAAAAGACAGTGGTCCTTTTACTGCCAATTCAATTGAGCCTAATTACAATGTAGCGCCGACAAATGTGGTGCCGATCATTCGTACACGCAAGAATGATGACGACCAATCATACAGAGTTTTGGAAAATGTGAAATGGGGTCTGATCCCATTTTGGGTCAAAGATTTGCGTGCAACCAAACCGCTTATTAACGCCAGAGCTGAGTCACTCCTCGAAAAACCATTCTTCAAAAAACTATTCGCGCGTCATCGCTGCATTATTCCTGCTGATGGTTTCTATGAATGGATGAAAGAAGGCAAAATCAAGACGCCCATGAGAATTGGTCTTGCCGGGCAGAAGCTATTTGGACTCGCCGGCATCTGGGATGATTGGCGCACGCCTGAGGGTGAAGTCATTCGAACTTGTTCGATTATTACAACTGTCAATAACGAACTGCTTCGTCCTGTTCACAATCGGATGCCGGTCATCTTGCCACCAGAACTCGAAGCTCTCTGGCTCAATCCTGAAGTTCAGGATCCGGCATTGCTTGCCCATATTTTAGCTCCGTATCCAGACGACCTCATGCAGATGTATCCGGTTTCCAAGCTCGTCAATTCGGTCGCCAACAATTCTTCGATATTAATCCAACCATTGCCTCAGAGCGATGCCCCTGACGGGGTCGCGACCGAGACTGGGAGCGAGCAGCGTGACATTGAAGACCAACCGGTAAAACAACTCAAGCTTCTCTAATCTCGTAAACATTGACGCATGAATGACCAACCTAAAAATAACGAATCTATCCAACTGGATCAGTTTTTGAAACTGCAAGGTATGGTGCAGTCAGGCGGTGAAGCCAAGCATCTGATCAAAAGTGGCGACGTAAAAGTAAATGGTGAAGTTGAACTTCGGCGCGGACTGAAGTTAAAAAGAGGAGACGTTGTGGTTGTGCACGGCAGGCAGATTAAAGTTGATTAGCTAAAGCTGCATTCTGAGTACATTTTTCGTTGCGACAGTGTCCGCAAACAGCGGCATTGCTAAATCGCGCATCGGTCAAGCAATGCAAATGGGACCCACCCGTTTAGAGAGGTGAATCCCACTTGCGTTGGAGTAGCCTGAACTACTCACTTGGTGCTGTTGACTAGAATACTTTTACAGGGCCGACTTTGATCAAGTGGTGCGATTTCTTCTTCACGATAACTGTTTCGTTGTTAGCCGGCGGAGTGATGATCACTGGTCGTTCTTCAATCACTGCCGGACTGTCCACTGTGGTCGTAGTGCGCGTTTCGCGGACTTCCGACACCATAGGACCGCTTGAAGTCGTAACCGACGAGTAAGTGTCAGCATTGGCTGCTGGGATGATCAAACCCGTTACTGCTACAGTGGTCAACGATAATAACAATGCTAACTTCATCGACTTCCTCCTCATATTCTTCTATTGATACTGCTTTGCTTGCATCTGGGCTTTGGACGTAACTCCCTCGAAACGGGTTCCAAAACGTTAGCAAACGTCAAACTCAACTGTTAATAGCACTGATGCAGCCGACCTTTGGGTTCGCGGGCAGGCACCGCGGACCCTGACACGTCAAGCATCGGCGCTATTCAATCAAATTGTTCCGTCAGTCCTTATATACGAATATACTGAGCATCATGTACTGAACGTCTCCCTTGCATGAGAAAGTTATGGTCTTCTTTTTTAAGTTACCGTCAAGAGCTGAAGTTGATCAGTTCATCGCGAAGCAACAGAGTCTGTCATTCACATACACCGCCATTGGTGCCACCGCCCACGACAGTCGGCCCGCTGGATACGTCGTCGACCATCACAGAGTGAAGCTCGGCAGCGGCGCGGAAACTTGGGCTCGGGCAAAGGAAGCAATCAGAACTTGGCAAATGTTCAACTTTTCCTGGCTGCAATTGTGCTGGCCCGACGCTAAGATCGAAGTTGGTAGCACTGTTGGAGTGATGGCCAAGGTTTTTGGTTTGTGCTCGCTGAATGCATGCCGCATTGTTTATATACTAGATCAGCAGTCGTCTTCGGATGGAGTTCTTAAATTCGGCTTTGCTTACGGTACGTTGCCTGAACATGCCGAGTCAGGCGAGGAAAGATTTACCGTGGAATTAGATCTCGCCACGCAGACCGTAACCTATGACGTTTTGGCTTTCTCCAAACCAAATCAATTTCTCTCGAAACTTGGCTATCCATTTGCCAGACGGTTGCAAAAGAAATTCGCCGCTGACTCGATGGCAGCTATGTTACGTGCTACGCAAACGTGATAAAAATGACTTGACGCTTCGGTAGCGCTAGCGTTATGGTGCTTATAAGTGTATGACTCAAATCGATCTCAAAGGAGGGCCTTATGAATATTGTCGCTGTCGAATTCGGACGCGATGTAATCGTGTGTCTGTGCGCTCCTTCGGTGATTCGTTAGAGCAAATCTGATAGCGCGGTAAGCAGCCGCACCCATTGCGTCCTTTCGTTCCGCTCAGTAGCGTTATAAAGGACTAGATAATGATTCCCAATAATTTCGCGGCACTCGTAGAGTGGCCGCTGGTCTGCGGACGCGTTGAAGCGCAGGATCGCAGTTCGTATTTTGTCGTGACCGAACAGCAAGAATTTCGAGCGCAGATCGCAGGAGCGCTTCGCTACCAGGCGAGCAATCCTATTGATTTTCCTGTTGTCGGCGACTATGTCGCTTTGACTACAAGTGGTGGCACTGCCATAATCGAAAGCATTTTGCCGCGAAATAACCTTTTCGCCAGACGTGCTATCGCTGGCAGTCATCTGTTGCAGCCGATCGCCGCAAATCTCGATCGTCTTTTTGTCACCATCGCCGTCAATCGAGACTTCAACTTGCGTCGACTGGAGCGTTATGCTGTCGCAGCAGCTGCCTTTGGTGTTCCGTATGCGATTGCACTGACCAAAATAGACCTGGTGGAAGATCCAGATTCGTTCATGGACGCCGCACAAAGTGTAGTTGCCGGAGCTCCGGTTCTTGCTTTTTGCGCTTTCGATCGTCGTGGTATCGACTCACTTTCTTCATTTCGCGGACCGGGGCGCACCATCGCCTTCGTCGGATCGAGCGGCGTCGGTAAGTCGACGTTGATCAACGCCTTGCTAGAAAGTGCAGTGCTCGAAGTCGGCGAAACTCGCCACGACGATCGAGGCAAACACACAACCACACGTCGCAGTCTGGTTCGGCTCGAGGATGGGACGGCGATCGTAGATACTCCGGGCATGCGCGAATTTGCTCTGGCTGATGCCGACGAAGGTGTGTCTGCCACATTCAAAGATGTCGCTTCACTCGCTCAAGCATGCCGTTTCAATGACTGTCGCCACCAAACCGAGCCTGGCTGCGCGGTGATGAACGAAATCGATCAAGAGCGTCTCGATAGTTGGCGAAAACTTGAACGTGAAGCTGCCTTCGAGGCGCGCAAGCACGACCGTCGGGCGGCCGCTGAAGAAAAAGCTCGCTGGAAATCAATTCACAAAGCTAATCGTCAGCGCGATCGGTGATTAGGAAGATACCTACATAGAACAGCGAGGAACGCCGGTAAGATGGCCCTATCCTCGCTGTTGTTTGTCTGGGGGGACGATCGATGATTTAGCTCTTTCCTCCTGCCGGTCCGAGGTGTTTTACTAGAACTTTGTGAGTTTCTGGTTTCGCTTCGCCTGGCGGTTGGTTGGCGGCGATAATGTTGGGTCGATCGGTTTTGCTAGCGCCTGCTGCTTCAGCTGCAGTGGCTTCAGTGCTCACTACTGTCCCGTTTTTTTCGCCACTCTTTTTCTCGCCGAGCTGACTGCCCGATGCGGGCAAGTTTTCCTGGATCCCATGCTTTTGCGCGCTGTTGGGCTGTTCTGCCGAAGACTGGATGGCGCCTGTGGCAGTGCTTTCCCCGCCGCCTGACTTATTGGCGCCGGAGCCCTCATAGGGATTCGGAAAAATGATTTGACCGTTTTCAACAGTTTTGCTTGCCGAAATATCGGCAGACTTGAGCTGACCACCTTCCATCATTCCCATTGCCTGGTTCGACAAGTTGGCTCTGGCACTGACGGCAATATCACCGGAGGCTCTGGCGGAAAGACTTTCTGGTGCGCTTGGTGCATGTATGTCTACCATGTTGTTGCTCCTTGAAGTGTGAGTGATAAGAGCTTTGACGAGAACTTCGTCTCTATGCGGCGCTTTCACACTTCAAAGACTAGATTGATTCGATCACTAGTTGGTCACCTTCATGTCACTTAAGAGTCACTAAAACGAGTGGATAAAGGTAAGGTAAAAAAGAATGTGCTGCCTGTGCCTTCTGTACTTTCGGCCCAGATTTTTCCACCGTGCAATTCGATCAAGGTTTTGCAGATCGCCAAACCTAAACCCGAACCGAGATCTGCTCTGCTGCGTCGAGATCCCTGCTGGAAGCGCTCGAAAACGCGCTCCAGATCTTGTTTAGACATACCGCTTCCGTTATCGATGACCCGAATGCAAGCAAACGGTCCGGATGCTTCAGCGTTGATTTGTACGATAGTGTTTTCTGGTGAAAATTTAGCCGCGTTCGTAACCAGATTCACTAGCACGCGAGAAATACTTTCTCTGTCGGCTTCCACAATTAGATCTGTGTTATGAATTTTCAGTTCTACCTTGAGATCGCTGATTATTGGCGCTACCAATTCGCGACAGTCAGCAAAAAGTTCTTGCAGAGAAGTCTGTTCTTTATGGATCGATAAGGTTCCTGTCGAAGCTCGATCCCGGTCCAGAAAATCTGATATCAAAGTAGACATGCGGCGGGAATTGCGGTGGGCGATCTCCAAGTAGCGAGAAGATTCTGGGGCGGCTGGTGCTTCTGAAATTGCTACCAGGGCATTGCCGATGGCCGTCAATGGTGCTTTGAGATCGTGGGAGACCATGGCTAAAATTTCTTCGCGCAGGCGTTCGG
>CAJCHQ010000579.1 GCA_903970295.1 Bryobacterales bacterium | reverse complement strand
GCTGCCTTTGCTGGCATCATTCAAAGCCGACTTCAGAACTTCGATACTTTGAGGTTGATGCACCCACCAGGCACTTTCCCAGAAGAGCTTGCCGACTTCGGTCTCGCGGTGCATACCGATGAAATCGAGAGCTGTTTGATTGGCCTGCAACAAAGTGCCGTCGGTGCTCAACAGCCAGATGAACTGGAAGGCTTGCTGAAAAATACCGGTAAAGCGCAATTTGGAGGAACGCAACGAAATCTCCGACCGATCGGCTTCTTTGACGTGCCGGACGAACAAAAAATAAACAGCGCCAAGTAAACAAAGCGTGCTACCAACCAAAAGACTCTGACTGTAAAAAGTATTGCGATTGGCAGCTACTAGTTTGGCATTTCGTAGTGCAAGCAGATGCTTCTCTTCTGTTTCCATCGAATCGATCAGGGCTCTGATTTTGACCGAAATTTGCTCACCCTCACCAGATGCAACCCGCTTCTGAGCGTCAGCTAACGATGTGCGACTGCCATCACAAAGCCGTTCGGACAAGTGCGTTCTTACATCAATCAAAGTCAGTAGCTGCCGCATTCGGCTGGTCTGCTCCGCATTATCTTTGACCAGGGCAATAAGCTCATCCTCGCGCTCTTTGACGTCGACGGAAGCGGCCCGATATGACTCGAGAAAAGGCTCCTTTTGACCGATCACATATCCGCGCACAGCCGCGTCAGATTCGGCCAAGGCAGCATGAAGTTTGACCAGAGCATTGAGGGCTTCGTGAGTATGAACGATCCAGTGAGCGGTCTGCGACTCCTCTTCCCATTGCTGGTAGGACAAAACGCTGACCAACAAAAGCATGGTCAGAATCACCAGACCAGCCGTGGTAGCTTTGGCAGTAATGGATAGCTTCATTTCCTCGCGGGATCATATGCCCTGGGCTATCGGTTTGTCGCCGTTCACTCGTTGTCGACGATGCGACAAATTTCTTCCGGCAATTTCATTGGGTCGAAAGGTTTAGTGATTACGCCTGCCGCTCCTAACTCGAGATACCCCTGAACTTCGTGCGTCTGGACTTTAGCAGTCATGAATATAATCGGCACAAGAGCCAAATCCGGTTGCTCTCTGAGCTTCGAAAAGGTTGTTGGTCCGTCCATTCCTGGCATCATCATATCGAGAACGATGACATCGGGCTTCTCCGCGGTCGCCTTGCGCAAAGCCTCATCACCAGACTCCGCAAGAATAATGTGCCATTTGGTCAACCCTTCCAAACTGACCTGGGCGACGAAACGGATGTTCTGGTCGTCATCGACGAGAAGTATTTTGCTGATCGAATTTGATTTCTTACCGGCTGTCACTTATTGCTGCTTCTCCATTTGGGCAATCTGCTCGGCTTCTTTTTGAGCTTCATCAGTAAGCGAAAGTTTCTTTAAACTGTCCAACAACAATTTGTGCGCCTCAAGAAGTGCCGGGTACAATTCAGCCGCCTTGCGATAGTTGCCAGCGGCGTCCTTGGTCTGGCCGGTTTGACTTTGCGCTTCACCGAGGGCTAAGCAGGCCCGGGCGTCATATGGGTTTAATTCGAGCGCTTTTTTGGCTTGCGCAATCGCCAGGCTGGGGTTGTTTTTCCTGAGCGAAACTTTGGCTGCCAAGACATGAGCGGCCGAATTTTTCGGATAAGCATCGAGCGCACTCTCAGCCGATTTCTGGGCAGCATCGAGATCGCCTTTGTTTAACTGTGAATGAGCCAGGCAGACCAGCACATCCGACATTTGAGCGGCCGGCAAAGTCTTGATAGCGGCGGCCCGAGTCGCCAGTTCTATCGCTTTGCCATAATCTCCTTTCAGGCGCTGAAAATTCGATTGTTCAAGCAAGCGAGCGGCTCGGTGTTGATCATCGAGCTTGTCTTCGGGCGTAGTCTCACCGGCATCAAGCAGTGCTTGGGCCATTTCCGGACGATTAGCCTTGAGCAACGTATCGACAACCTGATCTCTTTGCTCGGCTTTTTGCGAGTCTGAAAGTTTCGCAAGCGACTCAACCAAATTCTTAGCAGAGGCCGAATTCAGATCGCGCAAAGCCTTAGCTTGAGCCAGCCTAAACCCATCGAAGCTTTGTTCTGCCGCAGTTTTGTCCATCGCGACAATCGATTCGAATTGAGAAGCAGCATCACTGTACCGACCTTCACTGAAAAGAAGACTGGCCAATGAACGCATCACATCAAGACGATCGGGACCGCTAGATTGCACGAGCAATTGCTGCAACGCCAAGGCCGTGACATAAGCGGCTTCAGCCTGCATGTAATCATTGTTTTGCGAATAACAATATCCGAGTGCCACCAAATCCGGTACTGAAGTCGGAATGATATTCAAAACAAAAGTGTATTCTTTAGCCGCTTTTTCAAAGTTTTTTTCTTTCAGGTATAAAGCTCCCATTTGCCGATGCGGCTCGGGGTCACTGGGATCGATATTTTGTGCTTCCACGAATTGCGTTTTGGCTTCGCTCGATTTGCCCAGGCCCGCGTAGGCGCGACCGAGACTGAGATGCAACTTCTGGTCTTTAGGATTTTTCTCAAGAGCCCGCTTAAACTCGACTACCAGATCTTCGTTGCGTCCCTCTTCTTCCAATAGCGTGACCAATTTGTCATGGGCCGACTGATTGTTGGGCTCTAACTTCAAGGCTTGCTGCAAATCATCTGCGGCTCTGTTTTTATTTCCGGCCAAAACATTCATTGCCGACAATTCTATTAGTTCAAAGGCTTTGTCTTGACTGAGATCTACAGCTTTCTGCTGGTCTAGAATCGCAGCATTGAGGTCATTACGGAAGCGCTTGACCGAAGCTCTGGCGCGATAGTATTTGGCATTTCGTGCATCCAGCAGTATGGCTTGATCGAGCTGTTCTTGAGCCTCACGCAGTCTCCATTGCTGAATATAAATCTGAGCCAGCCGATAATTATTGCCGGGGTCGTGAGAATTTTCGGCAATGGCGCTTTTCGAAATATCTTCGGCTCCGTCGAAATCGTTGCGGGCCAATCGCAGATCAACCACAGCATCGCGAGCTTCTCGCAATTCCGGGGCAATCGAAAGCGCCTTGACGTAACTCTCCTCAGCTTTGCCCGGTTGTTTCAACCAGCGCTGCTGCAAAAATGCCAGAGTGCGATAGCCCCAGGCGAAATCTGGTGCCAACTCCACAGTCCGCTCGAGAAATGCGGCAGCTTCTCCAGCCAATCCTTGTTTTCCAGCCACGGCTGCCAGGGCAAAGTTGCACAACACATCATCGCTGTAGCTTCTTGGCAATCCGGTAAGAGTCTTGCGTGCATCCTCAGCGCGCCCGTGGCAAGATTGCGCGAAAGCGGACATGACCAGGGCGTAAGGATTGGCGTTCGGATTGGCGTTCGGACTGACGTTCGGACTGGCGTTTGACGTGTCGGTGACGGCTGACGTCGACGCCTGTGACGAAGCTGATGTACTTGATGTACTTGATGTACCTGATGTGCCTGATGCAGTTGGGACTGCGACTGTTTCGACGCCAGCTCGCTTACACAAGTCGTCCAGTTTGGCGCAATCGTTATTGAACAGATACCCGAAGGCCAGCCAGCCATTATCAATATCAGCCGCATTGTTAGCACTATTGAGCTGCTCGAGCCTGACCTCGGCTTCTTTCCAATTGCCGTTGTTAATCAAGTCCAGAGTGGTTGCGTCCAGCCCGGTGGGGCTTTTACCTTTGTGGACGGCGGCATGACCAGCTTGAGAGTGACTTCTACTGCCACTTTTGGCTAATGCAGAAAAATTTGAAACGGGAAGAAAAACACTACCAGCGGCAAGAAACGTCGCTGTTTGCCAGGCCACGGCTCGGCGCAGGCAAGCCTTCTGCTGAAACTTTTTCATCTCAACCTACTTCTGGTTAGACCAATTGCCAAGCCCAACTTTCAATCCCCGGTCCCTACTGACACGAAACAGTTTGCCATTCTCAATCAACTACTGCAAGCCGTGAGATTTTTATGACTCGACCCCGCTCAAGCTATTGCCCGTTTCGAACACCGATAACTGCATGACTTCGTCCATTTCGATATTTCTTAGCTTCGGTCCATCCAAAATCTTACTGGCTGCACTTTTCTTTTCCATCTGCAGCATCAAGGATTGGGCCCGATCGATAATTTTGCCGGGCATACCGGCCATGCGCGCAACCTGCACACCAAAACTCTTACTGGCACCGCCTGGCACGACCGAGCGAATGAACTCCACGCGGCCATCCACTTCCTTGACCAGAACTTGATAATTGACAATCTGCGGAAAGAAACTGGCTAGGCCATTGAGTTCGTGATAGTGAGTGGCAAAAATCGTGCGCGCCCGCACATCTTTAGCCAGATACTCAGCCACCGACCAGGCGATTGCCACTCCATCGTAGGTACTGGTGCCGCGCCCGACTTCATCCAGTAGAACCAAAGAATGCTTGGTCGCAGAGAGGCAACATTCAGTCGTTTCAGACATCTCAACAAGAAAAGTCGACTGCCCCTGGGTCAAGTCATCAACTGCTCCGATGCGGGTGAAGATGCGATCGACGATGCCAATCGTGGCCGATTCAGCCGGAACAAACGCTCCCATTTGGGCGAGCACGACGATGTGCGCAACTTGTCTGAGCAAACTCGACTTGCCTGACATATTCGGTCCGGTCAGAATGACAAGCTGATGAGTGGCACCAGAACCTTCCAGAAAGCAATCATTAGCGACATAGCGACCCATGGGCAAAATGCGCTCGAGCACGGGGTGGCGGCCGTTTTTTATGTCGAGCAAAAGCGAGTCATCGACTTGAGGGCGCACATATTTGCGCTCCTGCGCCACTTCGGCGAGTGAGATCAAGGCATCCAGCTCAGCCAAATGGTGAGCCACTTTGGCCAGGGCGACTCCGGCGCCGGCTACTTGCTGACGAAAGTCGACAAATAATTTGTACTCCAGTTCGCAGACGTTTTTTTCGGCATTGAGAATTTTTGCTTCGTGCTCTTTCAGCTCGGGCGTGATGTAACGCTCGGCATTGGTCAGCGTCTGCTTGCGTAAATAATCCGCAGGTACAGCATTTTTATTGGCATGCGTGATCTCGATGAAATAGCCGAAAGCGCGGTTGAAATTGACTTTAAGACTCTTAATCCCAGTGCGTTCTTGCTCAGCCCGCTGGAAATTCTCCAGCCACTCTTTGCCGCCGCCTAAAAGGTCGCGATAAGAATCCAATTCATCGCAGAAGCCGGCGGCAAAAATGCCTCCCTCGGTCAACTCTCGCGGCGCCTCCGCAGCCAGAGCCGAAGATATTCTCTGGCGCAGTAATTCTATGCCATCAGGCAATTTCGCCAGAGGAGTGAGGTAGGCGCTACTGGCAGTGCGCACGGCCTCAGCCACTTTAGGCAATTCTTCCAAGGAGGCGAGCACAGCGACCAAGTCCTTGGGGCAAATCGATGCCGATGAAATACGCACTGACAGGCGCTCTAAATCAGAGAGTCGACCGAGGGCATCGGCGATCTCCTGCATTTGCCCGCGATTGTCGAGTAATTCTTGCAGAGCGTCCTGGCGCTGGCGAATCTCGGGCACCGAATATAGTGGCTTCAACAGCCATTTTCGCAACATGCGGCTGCCCATACCGGTGCGAGCGCGATCCAACGTCCAGAGCAAGCTGCCATTGAAAGTACGATCGCGTGAGGTTTCCGTCAATTCCAAATTGCGCCGAGTATTGGCGTCAATGACCAGATGACCGTCGACGGTGTACGTCGAAATGCCATTGAATCTAGGCATCTCGCTCGATTGAGTGCGCTCGAGATATTCAAGAATTGCTCCAGCTGCCGAGACAGCCAGAGGCATGGCGTGACAACCGAAACCTTCGAGCGTTTTTACATCGAAGAATTGTTGAATCCGTCTTTGCGCCGGTTCGAATTGAAAGAACATGGCCGGGCGTCCAGTGAAGCGATAAAAACCTTCCAGACTGGCAGGAAAATCCAGGACTTCTCGCGGCATCACCTCATTTTCCCCGGGCTTGACCATTTTCTTAGCGACAAGAACTTCACTCGGTGAAAGTCTGCCCAACTCGAGAGCCAACTGTTCTTCTTTCAATTGCGTGACGAAAAATTCACCGCAAGAAGCGTCTACACAAGCCAATCCCCAAAATGGCGCCCCCCTGACCAGAGCGACTAGATAATTGTTTTCACGGGCCGGCAACAAATGCGACTCTAGCACCGTGCCTGGTGTCAAAATGCGAGTCACTTGCCGCTCGACTGGACCTTTTTCTGCACCGACGACACCGACCTGGTCGCAGATAGCCACCGAGTAGCCTTTGCCGACCAGCTTGCCAAGATAGACTTCGGCGGCTCTGACCGGAACGCCTGCCATCGGGCAGCGTCCGTTCGGGTAGCAAGGATCAGGCCGCGAAGTCAGGGTGATGTCGAGTTCTCGGGCGGCGACGTGGGCGTCGGCATCAAATAATTCGTAGAAATCGCCGACTCGGAAAAATAAAAGCGCCTCGCCATGCTGAGACTTAACGTCCCAGTACTGGCGCATCATGGGCGAGAGCTGGGCTGTGGGCGCGGCTTGTTCTTGCACTGTTTCGGTCATGTGTGCTGACACTGAAGTTATGTGAATGGGGTAAAACCGCTATACAACTGGCATACGAGCATACTCAACGGCGCTGTTTCATCTTACCTTCTCGGGCGCGACTTCGATAATAAGCTTCTGGTAATATGGGAAGCTTAGAATGAAATATATCGGGGACTATTCAAGTTATCGGGAATCATTTAACTCAGTGATGAACGATGACTGGGCGAAATTTTAGAAGGTTGATTATGGTGAAAAATCAGAATGCTGCCGTGGCAATTGCTCTCTCTGCTCTGGTAAGCATCGCTTTTGTGGGCGCGAATCTCAGCCAGGCACCAGGAGCTCAGGCCGCCAACAACGGCAAGTCGCAGGCGCAGGCGGACAAAGACAAAGAAAAAGAAAAGGCCGCCGATAAAGACAAAGGCGCCGACAAAGACAAGTCAGCCACGGAAAAAGGAAAAAGCAGCGAGAAAACTGCGGCCTCTAAACCCGAAGCAGTGATTCCAGACGTGCAAGGCGTATCCACAGATCAGTTGGTGGACAAACCGCATGAATATTTGAACAAGAACATTCGCTTCACCGCCAATTTTGCTTCTTTCACCAATTTAGCGCTTGACTACAAGCCGGCAATGCGCAGCGCGAAGACAAATGTTTCTTTCCTTGTTTATCGCGCGAACAGCAAAATTCCTTATTCCGAAATAAAGCTGGCCATGCCCATGCCCAAAGAAAAAGATCCAGAGAATCAACTTTTGTTGTCGCTCAAAGACGGAGATGAGTTGGAAGTAACCGGGAAAGTCTTTGCGACCGCTCTCGATGAACCGTGGGTGGACGTACTGAGACTGAAGCGCTTGCACGCAGTGGCCGACGATAAGAAGACGACGGCGGCAGAAGTCAAAGAAAAAGACAAAGCCAACGGTGACCCCGTAACCACCGAAAAAGGCGGCGTGCCTAAAGATTTGAAGAAGCCCGACGTCCCGGCCGACCCCGACGTCGACAAGACCAAGCCCAAAGACGGAACCAAAAAATAAGAGGAAAGCAAATGGTAGATTCGGCTCAAGTGCAAAATCTTCTTGCGGCCTTGAACGGCAAGCATGGCATTCTTGGGTGCTTGCTCGTGGCACGAGACGGTTCAGTAATTGCCTCTTCTCTGCCGGCTGAAGTCGATGTTGGTATGATTGGCTCGCTTAGCGCCACGCTCTTCTCCAACAACGATGTTTCGATTCAGCGCATGAATCGCGGCAATTTGACGCAGATGACGTTGCTGACGGACCAGGGCATCCTTCATTTTTACGAGACGCACGGATATTTCCTTGTCGTTTTGACGGCCAAAGGTCAGCGCATCAATCTCGAAGGTTTGATCAAATCGGTCGAAGAACAAGGCAAGCGCGTCGCCGAAACAATTTAGTCTGGGATTTGCTTTAGGGCGAATATCAATCGCCACCGTAACGCCTGATTCTTCTAGAAAATTCTGCGATTGCCCGATCGAAATCATCGGTCGTGAAATCGGGCCATAGAACGTCAGTGACGTATAACTCTGTGTAAGCAGCTTGCCACAGCAAATAATTGGATAGGCGCATTTCGCCGCCAGTGCGAATAATCAATTCTGGGTCAGGCATATGTTTTGTGTATAAATAGGAGCTGATTAGAGCGTCATCGATTTTGTCGACCGCCAATTTTCCGGCACTGACATCAGCAGCAATTTTTTGCACAGCCTCGCAAATCTCCAGACGCGACCCGTAATTGATCGCAATCTGCAAGGACAGTCCGTTATTGTCTTTGGAGCGATGCATCGCCGCTTCCAACTGACTGGCCAATTTTTCTGGGATTTGCGACAAATTGCCGAGAAAAGATAATTTGACGCCGCTGTCTGAAAGCTCGTCAAATTCTTCGGTCAGCACCTTGGCGAATAGTTCGAACAAGTAACGCACTTCTTCTTTGCTGCGTTGCCAATTTTCGCTGGAGAAAGCGTAGACCGTCAGATATCCCAATTGATTTCGCCCAACATGTTGGACTAATCGCTTCAAACTCTTGACGCCCTCTCTGTGACCCATGAAGCGCGGCCGTCCATGCAGGTCAGCCCAACGACGATTGCCATCCATGATGATGGCAACATGCTGCAAGGGCAGGATTTTATGATCAGTAATGGCAGCGCTTGGCTCTGTTTTTCCGGACTGACTGCCACTGCTGGCGGTCTGGCTCGACTTGGAAGCCTGCTTCTGCGCCTGCGTCTGCGGCTGCGGCTGCGCCTGCTTCTGCTGAGACCGTGTATTCGGTTGTGCTATTTCGTCGGACAGCCATTTAGGCATTTTGACTGGCGCCCCTCATTTAGCTCGCATTGTAATTGATTATCCCGCCACAAGCGGCACGCTGGACTGCTTTAAATTGAATTGGTTACCTGATGGTCATGATCATCATAGGGTATGCCTGGATGGGCAGGCGGCTTCAACGAAAACATGGCGAGTGATTTTTTGGGGGAAATTTTCTTGGTGCGGCACGGTTGCCAAGTATCGATCCGCATTAAATAGGAGCTGGACAGCACCCTGCCTGCAGTGGCGAACTATTATTAAGTTAACTAATATTACATCAGGGTTTCAAGGTTTTCGCCCGCGCAAGACGCCATCTCTGTGGCGCTTGCAGGCTTTATAATTTCTTAATTATTCTCGTCACAGTTACTTGGATTAGTAGAGCCGTTTCGCCTTTCGGAGGCCTATGCTGCCGCCTCGACTGTAAGATTTTTTCGCCGAATTTAGGACATATTCACGCTCTTCCTCCCATCTGAAGCTCAACTCGCTAAACTTTGGGGGGGCGACAAATTCATCTTCCCCATCTGCCCCACTGACACGCGACCAAGAAATTCAAGATGCTGGCAATTTTGAAACCGACATATCTCATTGATGGTGATCTAACAGATGTCGATCTGGATCAACTTTACGCCGATGGTATCAAAGGCATTATTCTTGATCTCGACAGCACCTTGGTGGCACCGAGAAGCGGCAAGCTTACGCCCCAGGCTGCCAACTGGCTGGAAAAAGCCAAAAGCAGGTTCAAACTGGCAGTCGTAAGCAATAACAAAAATGAGCCTTATATGCAGCAAGTCAAAGCACTATTGGATATGCCGGTGTTAGGCAAGGCGCGAAAACCGAGCACCAAGGTTTTTGTGCAGGCGATGAAAGACCTCGGACTCAATGCTTCCGATTGTGTTGCCGTCGGAGATCGACCACTGACCGACGTTTGGGGCGGACAACGAGCCGGCATGAAAACAGCGCTAGTGTTCCCGCTGAAGACAATGAATGAACCGTCCTGGGTTACGTTTTTCCGCAAATTGGAAAGATGCTTCATCAAAACCTGAACGTATATGTTTTTGCTTGCAAGTCGTCGACACTTGAGTTAGCTTGTAGCCTAGGGAGCTAGGCTTGGTGCCTACTAGACGTTCGGCGGTAGTGTTTGAACAAAACGATGCGGTCACTGAGGATCAACTCAGCTTCTCTATCGCTGCTTTTGATATCATCTTTGGTGTCACCCGCTTGCTTCGCCCAACCTGTAAGCGAGTCAAAATCGATAACCATGACTACGCTATCGACTTCGACCACGAAGAAACCAGCGACATCGTCACATCCATCACATTCAAAAATCAAATCTGCAAGTCAGTCAGATTTGATCGACACTAAAACCAAGTCGAGTTACCCTCGGTCGCATTTCGAGAAGGGGCTCTATTTTAAACAAATCCACAATCAAAACGACGCGCTCGTTGAATTCCTCAAAGCGACTCAAGAAAATCCTCGACTCGTGCGCGGATTCTATGAGCAAGCACTGATCTTCCGCGAACGTGGCTACTTGAAGCTAGCCGAGTCGTCCCTCGAACAAGCGCTGGCAGCCAAGCCCGAGTATAGCGACGCGCGCGTGCTTCTAGCCACGGTAAGAATTCAGCAGGGCAATGTCGGCGGCGCCGTCCAAGAATTAAGTCGAACGCTGGGCCTCAATATCGAAAACGAACGAGATGCCCAGCGCGTTAATCTGCCGGCAGTTCCGATAGTTTTGCAATCTATCCACAAAGCAATACCGGTGGCACAAGTGGACAAAACTTTTCTTGTGCCAAGCAAAGCATCAAAATCCGCCCACTCGCAATCAACGCCGCTGCTCGCCCGCCAACCAGCTCTGGATTCGGCTGAAAGAGCGAAGCCGCCAGAAAATGATGTCGACAAGAAAACGGACAATTCCAAACGCTATGACATCGCCAATTTAAAGGATTCGTTCGAAGCCGCGGTCATCTCTCCTTTCACTAACAGATGGCGTCTTTTTTCATTGGGCAACGGCAAAGAAGCCGGTCACACAGAGGATTCTGAAGCCAAATCAGCTGAAAGCCAAACCGATCAGCCTAAAACCTTACAGAAACATGCCAAACGCAAACACAGAAAAACTCGAAAATCAAGTCAATCTGACGATACCGCAGGTGGTACCGCACTGGAGTCTAATAAAAAGACTGCAGTTGATATAGAGACTGCAGCCGGCAGCAAAGTTACAACAGATGATGCCAAGGCTGGCGTTGAAGCGAATACGGACGTAGCCACCACAGACGATGGCGTCGCAAAAACCGACAAACCCAAGAAACGCCGTTTTCATTTCAGACGAACACCTAAAGACGAAGGGCTAGCTAGCGCCAGCGAGTCAAAGTCGACAACTGAGAATAATGCCGATGACCTGGGCCCCTTGCCTGAAGTGCTTGCCCAAGCTAAATCCGATGGTCATCTTGAAGAAAATACGCCTGACGCAGCCAGCGACGGATTCAAGCGCTCTAACGACGAAGGCGTACAGGCAAAGGCTGGGCCCGAATTACCACAGCAGCAGGCGCCGGCGGAAAATAAATTGGCTTTTCAGCTGCCAAATTTCGAAGCCGCTGGACGCGGCTGGCTCAATAGTTTTACTCAAGCAACGAGTGGTACCGTGAGTGCGAGCGGTAATCCTGCAACAGTATCAAGAACGACAGCCACGGTCCGTCAGGACAATGACTCATGGGCCAAAAAGATGAGGTATTTGCAGGAACATGGCACCAGTATGTTGAAAGACGGAGAAGCTTTCATGTTCTCGGAAGAAACCGGTGAAGGCGTGTTGTTCCTGGCGGACGGGCAGGTGATGCGGCGGACAATCGCCGAGCCGCGAGATTCGCAAGATGTCGTTCGCGAAAGACGTCCCGACATCATCGCACCAGCGGAAGTGCTCTACAATCTTTCACTTTTAGGTAAATTGATGCCCAAAGCCGAAAATCGAGAACAACAAATGTCTCAGACAGAGAGCGATCAATCGGGTAATCCGACATTGGCTCCCCCGACCAAGGGCGATTTCAAAGTCGACGACCTGATGGGTAATTCTCAGGGATTCTGGGGCTGGCTCAAGAATGTGCTCAAGCTTTAGATTCGGCCGCCGCTCGTTGCCACGCCTGAGCTTTCCGAAAGGTTCTGTAAAAGCCACTTATTGAATGTCACAGGCTGCTGGTCCATAAAATTGTGCCCGGCCATTTCGAAAATTTTCAGAGTCGAATGGGGCAAGGCTCGATGCATCTGCATCACATACATAAGCGGCGCCACAGGATCGAAGCGACCGGCTGAAAAGTGCACAGGACAAGCGATTTTGAATGGTCGGCTGACATAATCGAGATTCTTGAAGTTTCTCACGATTTCAGACAGAGTGTAGCGATCTGTCGAAATCAATGTGCGCGGGCGCCAGGGAAGACTCTTATGAATCGCCGTACCCCGTAAACGTTCATACGGGCACTTCAATATGACTTCGAATCCGCTCACCACCGGTTTCAAGATTTTTCCTGGCATCGCCACGGCAAATATCTTCTCGAACAAATCCGGCCGCTTTTCGCCTAGCACGAGTGCAATTATCGCCCCGAGCGAATGACCGATCCACACCGCTGGAAATTTCACACCAGCTGTTGCCAGTGTCTCGAGAACATCCTCGATGTGCACATCAATGCCTGTCGGCTCTTTCGGCTCGTGTGTGCCACCATGACCGCGCAGATCTAACAAGAAAGTGCGATAACCATGTTCTTGCAAGGCAACGACTTGCGGTTGCCACATCTCGGAATTCGAGCCAGTGCCGTGGATTAAAATCACGTCCGGTCTGGGCGCGCCGGCTGTGCCGAGAGGTTCTACTGATGTCAAATTTAGGCGCATCCGCTGATTTCCCGACCCCTACGTCACTATGCCATGCCTAAGAGCGTTGGGCAAATCGATCAAACATTTTCGCCAGTGTGTGTTAGCGACGTTCGACTTCGATCGGTTCTTGTTCGAGCTTAGGCAAATAAGCCGGGTCGCAGAAACCCATAATCGTGCGAGCGATGTCATATGTCGCCGTCACTCGATCGAGTTGATGCACTGAGGGCAATTTCTGATTCATTCGATCTTCGGCCGGAACAAATTCGTCAACGATCGACAAAATATCTTCTGGCTTCTCGATCGTGTAAGCCAGACCTTGCTCGATCAAGATCTGGACTGTGCCCAGTTCTTGAGGCATCGGTCTAGTGATCATGTCCAGCGCCATGGGTACGCGCCGTGTTAAAGCCTCAAAAGTGGTCAAGCCACCAGCCTTGGTGACCATCAAATCCACGGCGTTCATCAAATCAGACATGCGGTCGTGAAAAGGCAATACCGCAGTTGGCACATTCGATTTATATGCTTCTCGCTTAGCCGTTTCGTACAATTTGCGATTGTGCCCACAAAGAAAGATTACTTGAATCGGCTTTTTCACCTTTGCTAACTGTCTGTAGATCGAGCGCATATTGCCGCCACCCGCCCAACCGGCGTTCATACAGATTGTCAGCCGATCGCGATAAAGGCCAAGATGGTGGCGGAATTCACCAGCGCTCGTGGAAGGTGGCTTACAGAAATCCGGATGCACGGGCATACCAAGCACTTGAATTTTTTCTGCCGACACACCCCACTCGATCAACTGCCGCTTGCCCAGCTCGTTCGGCACTATTGTTAAAGCAGCATCGGTGCAACCCCACCCACGCCAGAACTTGCCGTTGGGATCGGTGACGACAGTGACTAATTTGGTTTTCTCCTGCCGTCCGGTCTCTTTCAGTATTCTTGCCAAATAGTGATTGCACATCGGGTGGGCCGAAACCAGGACGTCTGGACTGGTTGTATCCAGAAGATTGACCAGAGAATCGCGCG
>CAJCHQ010000578.1 GCA_903970295.1 Bryobacterales bacterium | reverse complement strand
TTGCCTGCGCCCGCGGCAGCGCGTTGAAACTGCCGGTCACAGCCCGGACATTAACAATCGACCACAGCCAAATTGCTGTGGTCGGCTATCGAAATCAGGTCAGTCAACGATCGCAAACGTTATGCGCGAGGATGGCTGTTCATGTACACGCGCCGCAAGCGATCGAGACTGACATGAGTGTAGATCTGGGTGGTGCTGATCGTCGTGTGGCCAAGCAGATCTTGAACCACGCGCAAATCGGCGCCGCCTTCCAACAAATGAGTGGCGAAAGTATGACGCAAAGTGTGCGGCGTAATCACCTTATTGATACCGGCCATTTTTGCGTATTTGAGTACAATGCGGTGCACCGAGCGTGAAGACAAGCGAGTAGCCTGGCGGCTGACAAATAGTGGATGATCCGGAAGAGGGACTCGACCGCCGGCTAATTTCGACCAGTGTTCGCTCAAATATTGCTGCAGCCAAACCTGAGCACTGTCATTCAAGAGTACGACTCGCTCCTTCGCCCCTTTGCCGAAGACGCGCATTTCTTTAGCGGCGGCATTGTAATCCTGGACTTTCAATCCGCACAGTTCACTGACTCGCATGCCTGATGCATAGAGAACTTCCATCAAAGCGCGATCGCGTACACCTAAAGACGAATTATCGGTGACGCCCAGCAACCGAGCTACTTCTTCGCGATCCAGACAAGACGGCAAGCGCCTGGCCAATTTCGGTCCACGCACCAATTTGGACGGATCTTCGTCAATCAATTGTTCGCGGCGCAAATACCTATAGAAGCTGCGAATCGCCGAAATTTTTCTGGCGACTGTGGGACGACTGTAATTTTCCTGAATTTGATGAATGTAAGCGCGCAGATTATCAGCTTCGAGTAAGCCCGACCCTTTCGTCATGGTCTCTGCTTCGGGCTGCTTCTCGATAGCTCCTGCTTGCGGGGTAAAATCCAGCGTATTGGTGGCCGGTGCGCTGGTGGTACCAGTGGCAGCATCACTTTCGATCAGCTGCTTCAAATCATTCATATACGCCCGGATTGTATTGGACGAATAATTCCTCTCAAGCTCCAGATAGCCAGCAAACTGGTCTAGCCAGACTTGCGCTCCTCTTTGTCCTTCCACGGGTAACCGACTTTCTAGTTACAGACTCTACTAATTGATTCAATTATGGAAAGTTCACGATCGGAAGTAAAGGCCTTTTTAAGCCAATCATGCAAAAAGTCTGATAAATCAAAAGAGCCAGGGAAACGCAGCCCGGCTGCGGTTATAGAATCTTATTTCCACCTTGGCAAGCCACCACAAGTGGTTGCAGTGCTGATTTGGATCAGTTTGCACAAAGTGCGAATCGCTGCATCATCTGTTTTGAACTGGATTTAGCGCAAAACTGCAAAGCTATTCCCTGTCGGCATAAGGGGATATTTTACACAGCCATTACGTAGTCGCGTTGCCAGTATCAAAAAATCAGCCTCGACAAAGTATTTCAATCGCGAAAAATAAATCGAGGTCAGAGACGCACCAGATGCGGTGTGGGCTCAAGCTAAAGCAAGAAAAATCGGGGATGCGTGGGAATCGAACCCACCCAGGACAGAGCTAGTCTGCCCCGCAACGGTTTTGAAGACCGCACACCACGCCAGCGATGTTCCATCCCCACTGAGATTCTAGCCGGTAGGCAATGAGCTTCGATACAGCTGAGCAATTCAACCCCCTGACTGGAGCACAACCTTAATCCCTATTTAAATCGGCAAAGGAACAAAGTCTCACAGTCATTAAGAAAAAAGGAAGCCGTCTAGAAAGGATTTAATTTTTGGGTAGTCTAAGGAATGTGCCTGTGTCTAACATATATTAAACAGATTTAAACGAACTTTGTTGCAGCAAGCTTCGTTTATGTATCCCAATACTTTGATTGACAATACAATTAGATCCTACGTATATTTGCACCCTTGTGCCTGCATTTGCCCGTTGCAACTGCCGAAGAATCCTGCCATAAAATCCAGAGGTAATCGATGGCTTTAGAGTTATCTGAGCGCGTCCGAACCTTCGGGGTCGGTAGCTCTCGCATCGCCGATCTACCCGACTTAGCCGAAATCCAAAAAAGTTCCTTCAAATGGTTCATTGATGAGGGACTGGGAGAAGAGTTACGAGCCTTCAGTCCAATCAAGGACTACACCGGAAGGCTCGAGTTGCACTTCTTGCCCACCTATACTTTCGAAGACCATACTGAGCCTAACAAGCCCAAGACTCCGGAAGATGCCCGAGCGATGGATGCCAGCTATACCAAAAAGCTGCGCATTCAAATGCGTCTTGTCAACCGAGAGATGGGTGAGATCAAGGAGCAAGAGATTTACGTCGGCGACATTCCGATGATGACCGATCGCGGTACTTTCATCATCAATGGCGCCGAACGCGTAATTGTCAGTCAGATCGTCCGCAGCCCGGGCATCTACTACAAACGCGAAGTCGACACCAACGGCAAACGCACATTCTCAGCCACATTGATTCCCAACCGGGGAGCCTGGCTCAAGTTCGAGACAGACGTCAATGACGTCATTTATGTCAAAATCGATAAAAACCGCAAGCTGCCCGCGACCACACTTTTGCGAGCGCTCGGCTACTCCGATAGCGAAATGGAAGCGCTCTTCCGTCACCGCGATTTCCTCAAGAAGACGCTGGACAAAGATTCGACCAAGTCGCGTGAAGATTCGTTGATCGAGGTCTACCGCAAATTGCGTCCGGGCGATCCGCCTTCGGTCGCCGGCGGTCAATCGATTATCGACAGCCGCTTCTTCGATGACAAGCGCTACGACCTCGGCAAAGTCGGTCGCTATAAGTTGAATAAGAAACTCGGCTTGTCTATTCCTGAGACTTCCCGCACGCTCAGCCGCGAAGATATCGTCGCCGCCGTCGATTACTTGATCGGCCTGCACTACGACGAAGGACACGTC
>CAJCHQ010000577.1 GCA_903970295.1 Bryobacterales bacterium | reverse complement strand
CGCCGATGGCGTTGTGGGAGCCACCGTGGGTGCAGGAGCCGCCGATGGCGTTGTGGGAGCCACCGTGGATGTTTGAATCACCGCTGCGGGTACAGGGGCCGCTGGCTGTGACGGCGCCGGCGATCGTGGCGACAATGTAAGCGAGTCATCGTACATACGCTCTACCAGCGGTTTCTCGACCGACAAGCCGAAGTGCTCCAGCAACGAAAAGAGATCATCCTCTTGCGGCAAGTCGGCGTAAATAAATTGACCACTGATGTCCGCTTTAGTTTTGGACACCTGAATCGGTGCGCGTCTGGAAGTATTCGGCACTCCATTTTCATCTTCGAAGGTTTTTAGGAGCGGCTCCCGGCGGTGATTAGTGTCGGGAAGCGAGGTCTTCGACGGCTCATTATTGAATTGAGGGATTACCAGCGCGCTTTCGTTCGTGGTGCTTGCAACTTGAGATTTTGGCGCCGTCGATACAGGAGCAGCTGGAGCGGCTGGAACTGAATTAGCTTTCGCCTCTTCTTCGTCCTCGTCCATCAGTTTTTTGACGTCGAGTTTAAGCGGCTGTCTGAGATTTTGGTCGAATCCGGCCTCAGCCAACACGTAATGGAAGTTACCTTTACGAACAGCCAGCAAGCGTCTCAGCGCGTCCACGCCTTTGGCTCCGGTGCCGCTGACGTAAGCGCCGGTGATATATCTGCTCTCTGTCAGGGCCACTTCGCCTGTGATTTCCCCATTATCTTCTATGCGGAGAATGCCATCATGGGCGCCTGAACGCGCGACAATCTCTTTCAAGGCCGGAAACAAGCCTGTCTTTGATGAAATGACGCCTTGAATTGGAGGGTGCACGTTGCTCATGGTCCAGGAGAATCAATCAGGCGGTCGGACAAAAAGAGATGTCGTCTCTAATATTCCCAGTTTTAGCCCTCGGGTAGGGGGACTAATTCCAGGTTGGGGAGTTTTTTCTGGTTTACTGCCGAGTCGATTCTCGACCAATGCCATGAAGATTTGCCATTTTGAGCGCCGAGCTGCTGATAATTCGAGATTAAGTCTGCGTCCTCGATATCGAACGGCAGCGTTATCAGCAAGTGTGATCGGACTTCTGATACCTTGGTAGTGAATGCATTGCGACAAAGCGATGGCATGCCCGAAGAGTGAAGTTCAATTTGAACCAGGAGAGGTTATGACGGAAAGAGATTTGAGCGGTTTAGCAGCAGATGTTCAGTTTTTCGAATATACGCAAGCCAGCAATCCATTGGGGCGCGGAGCGATAAAGCAAGTGCCGTATGCTGAGCATTCGAGCAAGCTGCATGAAGAAGGTCCGACTCGAATAATTCCGTTCGACTTGAGCGACAAAATGGTCTCCGATGGACCAGCTACTAGTCCAAATTTGGCGGCTGCTTTTATTCGCATTCAACCTGGTAACCGATTGAGTACGGCAGCCAACGCGACGTCCGAACTTTACTACGTCATTCGTGGAGGCGGTAAGTCAGTCGCTCATGGTGTTGAAATTCCCTGGCGAACCGGCGACTTTTTCGTGATTCCTGGCGGAAAGGAAGTAGTGCACACTGCGGATGGTGATTCTGCTCTTTATTGGATTAATGATGAACCATTACTGCGCTATCTTGGCGTTACAGCAACTATGCAGCGATTTTCGCCCACGCTTTATAAGGCGGAAGATTGTCAGAGAGAACTGGATAGAGTGGCTTCCGATCCTAAGTCTGTGGATCGCAATAGAGTTTCGATATTGCTTGCCAATAAGAATTTTCCGCAAACAATGACAGTCACTCATACCCTGTGGGCAATGTTTGGCTTGCTGCCTGTCGGAGCGGTGCAACCGCCGCACCGTCACAATTCGGTAGCTCTCGATCTGATTCTGGATTGTCAGCCGGGCTGTTATACATTGGTTTCTCGTGATATCGATGGGGATGGTAATTTGATCAAACCTGTCAGGCAAGATTGGAAACCCTACTCGGCTTTCGTCACTCCTCCGTATTACTGGCACGCGCACTACAATGAGTCCGGTGCGCCAGCTCACTTGATTCCGATCCAGGATGCAGGTTTGCAAACATACATGCGCACGCTCGATATCGAGTTTGCACATCCAAGTGTGTCGCTGGCCAAAGACAAAGTAGCAGCTTTGCTTTAACTCAATCAGTCGCTGTCGGCAAAACCTTTCCGCTCACTACATGGCTCGATTGCCAGAGCTGCAGGCATTCTTGTGCGCCTCGATCGCCAATTAGCGTCGCTAATTCCGCTTGCGCTTCCGAGCATTTCGACTCGGAAAATTCCAGATGGTGCAGAAGTGTTTCTACATGATCTTTGATCGCAAGTTGTCTGGCTTTCATCTTTTTCTTGTAACCGTAATTGGCCAAGGCTCGTCCAGTGAAAACGATATTGGTCAGACCGTCGAGAGTTAAGCCGATGCTTCCAGGAACGCAACTATCTTCAATGCCATCGGGTGGATTCAGGCAAGCCATCGAGACAATTCCCTGGGCCATCGTTCCCCCCGCGATAGTGGCTAGAGCGTCGTAGCTTCCTAAATTTGCAATGTTTAGTTTGTGCGCCAGTTTTTGAATTTCAGGGTCATGCTGAAAAGCCATCTTGAGGATAATGTTGCCCCAAATGCTGTCGGTAAGTGATGAGGTTTTCGCGCCTGGTGAATTTGTTTCCATCATCGCGATCGGGCAGACCTCTGAACATCCACACGTTGCGCAGGCTATGGCGCTAATCGGAAGGCTGAAAATGATCAGCAAACAAATGATCGTGAGGGCGATTAATGTCTGTGTGTTTGAAATTGTGTGTTGGCGAAACAAGATTATGCTCCGATTAAGGTTGTGCCAGGCTGAGCTGGGGTGTTTGCTTTTTTTCTATCGGGTTGATCTCGCAAGTTTTGTTCAATTCGCCTCGCGTGTCTAAGCTGATTCTCGGAGATGTGTTCATCGCTAGTTGATGGCTCGATTGCCAGAGCTGAGTCCACTCATGACAGGCGCGCTGACCGATCAATTCGGTCAATTCCTTTTGTGCATCAACACAATCTGCATGCGAGTGTTCGAGATGAAACAACACAGTTTCGACTCGCTGTTTGAGGGCGATCTGGCGGTCGCGAACTTCGTTTTGAATCTTATGGCTGAAATACATTCTGGCCACGAAAGTCATCAGCGTCGCACTGCTCAGCGTCACCCCGATTATGCCGGGTGTGTAACTGTCTTCAAATCCCGGCTGTGGGTTGAGAGTTTTCAGCGCGATTATGCCTTGAGCCAACGTGCCTGTAGCGATGGTGCCAATGCTTGCCATCGTGGCGAAATTGACGAGGTTCATGCGCTTCGCCAACTTCTGCAGCCCTTTATCGCGCTGGTAAGCCATCTCCAGAATGAGATTTCCCCAGAGACTATCAGTCAATATTGATTTGTCTTTGCGTTTGGAGACCGAACCTTCCATGAGAGAAATCGCGTTCAGCTGCGTGCCGCAAGTTGCGCAAGCTGCTTGCGCGATTAACAAAGGCTTTTCGGGGTCGGTTTCTATGCCTTTGTCTTTCTTGGATTTAGCATCCAAGTCGGTTGGTAATCCTAAAAGTTCAGACTCGGTCACGGCTCGCTTGTCGGCCGGCGCTAATCCTGGAACAGTTGCTTGTGCGTACGCAACCTTGTCAATAATGTTCTGATTGGATTGAACGTTGCTTGCAGCGTTCGCTGTAAGCCCAAAAGCAAGATTGGCACAAACGGCAACAACTGCAGCGCGCTTTGAAAATTGTGTGAGCAACACGGTTCCATACTCCCTCTCCAAAAGTAGGCATAGCTTACGCGCTTGGTGAAATCTGCAAAAGCTAACCCCTGGGTGGGGTATAGACCTGTCCCCCGGGTGGGGTTAATGTCCGACCGCTCCTGGTGCATTGCCGCCATGGAAACGACCAAACATTTTCGCTGATAAAACACTCATTAAGAGAGTGCCTAATCCAAGTGCCACCACTTGATCGG
>CAJCHQ010000576.1 GCA_903970295.1 Bryobacterales bacterium | reverse complement strand
GCCATAAGTGGCGCCGACGCCCCATGCCACTTTCCCTGGCCCATATTTGGCCGCGAGGTCGACAGCGACGCGGGCACCCGCCGGCGCCTTGTCATAAAGATATGAACCTGCTCCTCTAAGCGGTGAGATGATTTTAGAACCGTATTCGGTCGCAGTCGAGACTGCTGGTTGGATGAACTTATAGGCCGGAGACAATGTCGTCACTTTCGCGGCAGCGGCGACGTCAGCCACCGCCAGGGCGGCTCTCGCCACAATCGGCACTTCCCTGGCAGCGATAGCTAATTGAGCCACGGCAGCTGTTCCGCGCAGGAACAAACAGGCCGAGAGACCTCCTTCCAGACCACCCTGGACCGCGTCTTTCCAGGTCGCTTTCTCGCCGGTTGTGCCCTTGAGGTAATATCTGGCGGCGGCCCCCAGGGCGATCGTGCCGGCTACCGCACCGCCTATAGCCAGGGCTGTGACAGTGACTGGAGCCGTGGCCACTAAGGCGGCCACTCCCAGAACAATGCCGGCACCAGCTGCTGCTGTTCCTAATGAAGTGATCCAGCTCCAATTCTTTTGCCAAAACGACTTGTCTTTGGTCTTGGCCATCAACTCGTTGAAAGTATCTTCGCCCTTGCCGCCCTGAGACTTGATCCAATCAAACAAATGCGGATCGTTTTCTTTGGCGGCGTTCAACATAGTCGCCGCAGTTTTTGGGTCTTCTTTAGCCATTGAAAGCAACGCCGCTTTGTATTGGGTGTTGGCCAATTCTTGTTTGCGCTCTCCGAGATTGGCTGCCAGAACATTTTGTTGGGCTTGCAGACTGGTGACTTCGTTTTGCACTCTGGCGGCTTCGCTGGCGCTGAGACCACCGTTTTTCAACTTGAGATTGGCTGCCTGCAGCTCTTTTTGCACATCTTGCTGTGATGTTGTGATGTCTGCGGTCTCTCTCGTCAACGTATCCAAAACTTTCGGCACCAGCTGGGCTGCCGTCTTTGGATCGTTGAGTGTGGTGCCCAGGTCTAATTTCAGAGCCTGTTCCTGATCGATCAGTTTTTGATCGGCGGGTGGCGATTTAGCCGCCCGCAGAATTGCTTGATAGCTTTGAGACTGCGTGTTAGGTTCGGCTGGTTCGGTGCCGTCTGTGACTGCTTTCTGGAGGTAAACCTGGGCCTCTATTGGTTTGCCCTGGTCAACTAAAAATTTGGCATAGTCGAGACGCGCCTGATTAGCTGTGTGCAGCGTTCTGTTCAGTGCTTCGGCGCGTTCAGGAGTGGTGCCTTTCTTCAATTCGTCTTTGATTTGTCCGAAGTTTATTTGATCGACTTCGAGGTTGGCTTGTTGAAAAAGCTTTGCGGCTTTGTCGGTATTGGCTGCCCGATTTGCCGGGTTGCTGTTGAAAGCATTAGCTTGATTGAGGGCGCTGTTAGCGGCGATCGCATGATCGGAATTTTGGTCTTGCGGACCTTGTTTTTGCAATTTGGTAAATTCGACATTGACCTGTCCAGATAAAACTTTGAGCGCCTGCTCTGCTTCCGGATTAGATCTGTTCACACCACTGGTCAGTTTTTTCGCTTCGAGAATTTCTTGAGCTGAAGGAGACAAATTCGCCGGTCCATGATCCGGTATCGGCGCCGACGGATCCGTGTGTCCGGCTAAAGCTTCTTTGGCATGCAACGCCCGCAATACTTCCGGCGCTATTTTGGCTGACTTGAGCGCAAATTCTTCATGCAAAGCGTTGTACAAGTCCATTTTGTTCGCAGGCACTTGGTCCGGGCTGGTTTGAATCAGACGCATCCGTTCGTCCGCTGTCATGTCTTTGCCACCCTTAGCCGTTATCTCGTTTTGCACGGCATCGAGTCTTTTTTGAATGCGGTCGGCGGGCAGTTTGTCTGCGTCGGCGGTGGCCTGAGTAAGCTCGGCAGCCAGTTCTTTGCGTTTGGCATTGATCTGGTCTTTGTTGATCGTCCCTTGTTGAGCTAGTTCATCGATTTGATGTGATGTTTGGGCAATTTTGTGCGTGTCCGCCCAAAAATTATCGACCTCGGCAACGCGACCTGGCTTGGATGGAGCTTTTGGCGCCGCATCGAGCTCTTTGTGAACAGGCTTCAGGTGATCGGCAGAACCGGTATGACCGGCGTGATCTTTACCCGGTGCTGGTGCAGCATCGAAGGTCGGTAGGTTGTAATCGAAGAATTGTTTTTGTCCCATGGCATCCGTCAGATGTGTGCTTCACCTTCGCATATATACGTGTGATGCCCATTTTGGACAAAATCGAATCTTTACTTTGCCGCAAAGTTGCAATGGGCAAAGATTACGAGGATTACGGAGCTTCGATCTCTTGAGCCATTCCGGGGGTTTGTTGTCCAGGATTATTGGGAGCCGGGGTGGTCAACTTGGTGTTCGGAGGTAGGTCTTGGATTGAACGCTTGCGGTTGATGGCGTTCTGATAGTCATTCTCGACCAGTTTGTAATAGTCGAATGTTCCTTCTATGTTATCGCGAGCCATGCCAGCTACCGGAGCCGTCAAGGTTCTCCATCCATCCGTCCATGATGAAGTCATCCAGGTCAGCGGTTTCAGTCGGTTATTTACGAATGCTTGAAAGCCGGGAGCAAGAACTCTGGTGCGCTCGATTGCAGAGGCTGCAAATGCCTGTTGACCAGCCCAGATTGTATAAGCACCAACTCCCTCGAGGCCGTCGTCGGGTAAGAACGGTTCGCGATCGCGAAGTTTGTCGATCAGGAAGACTTGCTTGCCACCGATTCGGCCTTCGACTTTCAGTTTGCCGCTGCCATCGTCATCGAAGGGACGGATAGTGACATGTCCCTGGTCGGCATAGATTCTATCGACTTCATCATTGAAATCATGCATCCATTTCTTTTGATCGCCGTCTTTAGTCTCCCAGAATGCATCTTTGAGAGCAGACGCCTTGCTCGGGTCATCACTGGTTACAGTCGCCGGCAAGAAACTTGGAACTTCCAAAGAATTTACTGCCGCCGTCAAGCGTTGGCCTGGAGTTAGAGGCTGGCCCGTGCCATCGTACTTGGTATTCAAATAGGTCGTCCCAAACAGTGGTGCCTCGCTACCGAGTAGATAAGCCGGCACGTATGATTTCATGCGGTTCCAACCAAGTTGATTTTCGATTTGCTTGGTTGAAGCATCAAGCACATTGAAGTAATTGAGCTGCCCCTTAGCACGAGCAAAAACTCCCGTGGATGTCAGCTCCGGCCACAAAGGATTGCCGCTGATTTTGATGCCAAACATGTCGATCGGGGGCGCCACGGTATTAACTGCTTTTTTGAAGATGCCGTCATTCTTGTGATAGATCAGTGTGGACTTTTCGAGCGGTGTCAGAGAACCAGAAATAACACTGGACTGAGCGTCGTTTAGACCAAAGCCGGGCTTGAGATTGATCTGGGCGTAGCCA
>CAJCHQ010000575.1 GCA_903970295.1 Bryobacterales bacterium | reverse complement strand
TCAACGTCGGCAAGAATCTGGCCGGCATGAACCGAATCGCCGATATTGACGTAAAGTTTGCGCAAATAGCCGTTAACACGAGCAAACACGGGAGCGTCGAGGATCGCTTGCGTCGCCCCGGGCAAAATAAAATCTTCGATTGCAGGGGCTGGGGCTGCCACTACATATGATACCGAATTCGCTTTTGTCAATTGCTCTTGCTTGGCCTTGAGCAAATTTTGCTGCTGGAAATATCTGGGCAATCCGCCGTATGCCAGAAGTGCAGCCAGGATGATGGCGAAAAGTGCCACCATGGCAAATTTAAAGAAACCGGAACGCCGCGGTCCGGGATTACCTTCCATGCCGGCAACATCTGCATCCGAGTGAGGCTTTGCGTCAATTCTCTGGGGCTCAACCGACATTCATTTCTCCTGTCTCCTGCCCGACCAAGAGTCAGTGCTTCCTCTCAGTGCGGTCACTTATATCGCGTCTCGAAACGCAGAAGCGCTGGAGAGCCTTCCCCCATAACCATCCTAGCGCAATTAGCCCAATAGAACAACCGGTCTATTATCAAGGCAATCAATTGTTCAGCTGAGAGTGTGCAGCAATGGCAAGCTACGCCTGGCTAGAAGATGGCTAATCTTTTCTCGGTCGCGAGATTGGTTAAATCTGGCTACAATTGGAAGACTCGGAGGGATATCATGTGGATTGTCAAACTGGCCCTTGACCGGCCGTACACTTTCGTCGTCGTCGCAATTCTGCTTATGATCTTCGGCGGTCTGTCGGTTCAGCAGATGCCGGTCGACATTTTTCCCCGCATCAATATTCCAGTGCTCACAGCAGTTTGGAGTTACGCAGGGTTGCCTCCCAGAGACATGGAGCGCCGGATCATCGTCGGTTGCGAGCGCGCAGCCCAGGTGACTGTCAGCGGCATCGAACACATTGAATCGATGTCCTTAGTCGGCATCGGCGTAGTCAAGATTTACTTGCATCAGGAAGCCAACCAGGCTCAATCACTGGGTGAGCTGACTGCAGTCTGCCAGGCGATTTTGAAACAGATGCCGCCCGGTCAAACGCCGCCATTCACCACAGCTATCAGCGCTACCGACATTCCGGTCATGCAATTGTGCCTGAGCTCAGATCAGCTATCTGAAAGTCAGCTGTTCGATTTCGCCAACAATTTTTTGCGTTCGCAGGTGAATACGGTGGCCGGTGCGTCCATGCCATATCCATACGGCGGCGCTCAGCGTCAGGTGATGGTCGATCTCGATCCGGCCAAACTCTCATCCAAAGGTGTTTCCGCTGCCGATGTCTCAAGAGTATTGAGCACTCAGAACTTGATCATTCCGGCAGGCACCGCCAAACTAGGCGATACGGAGTATTACGTCATCCTCAATAGCAGCACCGACGCCGTCACGAATATGAACGAGATGCCGGTCAAGCAAGTCGGAGATGCCGCTGTCTTGCTCAAAGACGTTGCCTACATTCACGATGGCACCGCGGTTCAAACCAACGTCGTCAACGAAGACGGAAAGCGCGCCGTGCTCGAGAATATCATCAAATTGGGCGGCGCTTCCACGATCGACGTTGTTAATGGCATCAGGTCCTGCCTGCCTGCTGTGCAAAAAATTCTCCCCCCAGGCGCTTACTTGCGCGTGCTCAACGATCAATCGATATTCGTGCGCGAATCTGTTGACGACGTCATTCACGAGGGTCTGACTGCGGCCGGGTTGACAGCGCTGCTCATGCTTCTTTTGTTGGGCGACTGGAAGAGCACTGTGATCGTCGCCGTGTCCATTCCTTTGTCAGTGCTGACTGGCTTGATCATTTTGAAGGTATGCCACCAGACGCTCAACGTCATGACGCTTGGCGGCTTTGCCCTGGCTGTGGGGATGTTGGTGGACGACGCTACGGTTGAGGTGGAAAACATACACAGGCATCTCGACATGGTCAGGGAAAAGCGCATCGCCATGCGGCAGGCGGGTGCCGACGACGATGATGAGCTGACTGGGCAGTGGGTACGTCAAGGTATTCTCGATGCTGCCATGGAAATCGCCGTGCCCGCGTTTGTCTCAACAGTTGCTATCTGTATCGTTTTTATGCCGGTCTTCCTCCTGACCGAACCGGCAAAATCTTTGTTTACACCGATGGCTCTCGCCGTCACCGGTTCGATGATGGCGTCATATTTCCTCTCGAGAACGGTTGTGCCGGTCATGGCCAGGTACATGCTGGCCGGACACGCCGATCCTCATCATGGGCAGCATAAGACCAAAGGCTTTGCGGCCGCCCTGGGTGTAGTCACAAAAAAGGTGGACGTCGGCTTCGAAGCACTACGAAACTCATATCATTCATTGCTCGCTCAATTGCTCAGACGCAAAACCATAGTCGTCGTTTGCGTGCTGGTTTTCATTGCGATCAGCCTTTCATTGATCAGATTTCTCGGCGCCGATTTCTTTCCCACAATCGACGGCAGCGTTGTTCGCATGCACGTCAGCGCCCCTCGCGGAATGCGCGTGGAAGAAACAGAACTTTTGGTAAAACAGATCGAAAAAACTATTAGAGGATTGATTCCCGAGAGTGAGGTGGAAAGCATCGCCGACGTCATGGGCATTCCTAACTCCGGACTCAACTTGTCGTCCAGCGACAGCGTCAATTACACATCCGCTGACGCTGAAATTCTGATCAATCTGAAGGAAAAGCATAAAAATTCGTGCCGCTTCTATCGCAATTTGCTGCGCGAAAAATTACCGCTGCTTTATCCAACTTCAGATTTCTTCTTCCAACCGGCAGATATTGTCACTCAGATCTTGAACGCTGGATTGGCTGCGCCAATAGATATTCAAGTGCGCTGCAATGACATCAATGCCAGCTACGCAGTGGCAGAAAAGCTGCGAGCCCAAATGCGCAAAGTTCCAGGCGCCGTCGACGTACATCTGAAACAATCATTGAGTGGACCAGTGCTCAACATCGACGTCGACAGGCAGAAAGCTTCGCAGCTCGGATTCACACAACAAGATGTAGCCGGCTCGATCCTGGTCTCATTGAGTTCCAGTTTTCAGACCGCACCAAATTTCTGGGTGGATCCCAAAAACGGACAGAGCTACCAGGTCGCGGTTCAGACACCGCAACGACTGGTGGCAAGCACTTCCGACCTGAATAACATGGTGGTGTCGTCAGCCGATGGACGCAGAACGCAGCTTCTAGCCAATCTCGCCACCTTCCGCCGTGGTCTTTCACCAACAGTGGTCAATCACTACAACAGCCAGCCCGTTATCGACGTGCTCGCCAGTGTCGATGGCACAGACTTGAATTCAGTCGCGCAAAAAGTGAAAGCGATAGTTGATGAAGCCAGACCGAAATTGCCGCGCGGCGTATTTCTCGATGTGCGCGGTCAGATGACTAACATGATTGCTGCATACACAGGACTCTTAAGCGGGATGGTCCTCGCGCTCGTCCTCGTCTATCTCCTGCTGGTGGTCAACTATCAGTCCTGGAGCGACTCCTTGATCATTTTGATGGCAATTCCTGGCGCTTTGTGCGGCATCATCTGGGCTCTCTTTCTTACTCAAACAACCTTCAGCGTTCCCGCTCTCATGGGCGCAATCATGAGTATAGGGGTGGCATCGGCAAATAGTATTCTGGTTGTCAGCTTCGCTCGTGAGCGCATGAACG
>CAJCHQ010000574.1 GCA_903970295.1 Bryobacterales bacterium | reverse complement strand
ACTTGAAACCGGCAGACGAAGCAGCTTGTTTTGCTGCTTCGTCTGCTCCTTTTTCAAGTCAATCCGCATTTTTTTTTATGGGGTAGCTAACTATATATCCCAGTATGGTGAGATGAAGCGTGAACTATTCACGGCAGCAAGGCGCCAACGGGCTTCAAACGATTTTCTGGCAAAGGTTTCCAGCGCTTTAAAACGCCCTTTCAGAAAAAGCACTGTGCGAAAGCCTGCTCTGGCTGTAGCAGATCTAATTTTCAGAGTGGTTTTCAAAGATTGAGTTGACCCCAAACATGGCTCAGAATGCTGATTGTGAAGGCAGTATTCAAAGACATGAGGGGGTCAAACTTTGGCAAAGTCTACATGGTGTGCGTCGTCCGAACAAATTGAATTTGCTTTAGCAAACGGAATTAAAGCGACGGGCGGTTTCGATGGAGGTGACATCAGCGGATTTGGCGGTGCGGTGTTAATGTCCCTCGTCGATGACGCGTATCGATTCACCAGCGGTGCAGCTGAATTCATTAAGGACAGGCGCAACCCGACACAGGTAAAACACACCATGGAGAAGCTGTTCCGTCAGGCGGTTCTGTTGTGTGGGTTAGGTCATCCAGATGGAATCGACTGGAGTCACTTCGATGCTGATCCAATGTTGAAGTTGTGCCTTGGCTGGCAGCCTGATGGTGAGCAGGATGCGGCATCGCAACCGAGTGCAAGCCGATTCATGAAAGATCGCTCCAAGCGGGACATTTTGCGGCTTTTCAGCTATTGCATTAGTTCCTACATTGAAAAGCACGAAGAGGCGCCGAAGGAGATCGGGCTAGTCTTTGATGGCTCCGCGGTAGAGGCTCATGGACGCCAGCAATTCATCGCGTTCAATGGTCACTACGAGTTTAACTGTTACTTTCCCTTGTTCGTCATGGACCAGAATGATTGGCTGATTGCGCCTGTTTTGCGACCGGGCAACGTCAGCGATGCAGAAATCACTGTTGATGTACTGAAGATACTGGTGAAGCGGTTTCGGCGGGCATGGCCGAAGGTGAAGATATTACTTCGAGCCGATGCAGCCTTCCATGATCCAAAAATTATGGACTGGTGCGAGGCTAATGGACTCGAGTTCGTAATTGGTTTGAAAGGAGACAATGCGCTCAACGTTGGATCGAAACAATTTGATCAGAAAGCGGAAAGCCAGTTCCGAAAGGTTTATGGGGACCCCTGGTTTGCAAATGGCAAAGAGAAAAATGTGCTTCTGCGCGACATCAGTGCCCAACCGAAGGTGGATAGAAGAGCTGCTTATGCGATTCTAGATGAGCGCGAGGTTAGACAGTCAGGCAAGTTTCAGCATCGTGCTGGTGAAGGTGGAAATGACAAAAAGCGCCTAGAGAGGCGCTGGATCAGACCCCGGACGGTAATCAGCTCCGCACGCTTCAACGACCGAGGACTGAAACGTCGCTATCTTGTCGTTAGCGACGGGCTCGCTGCCTACACGCCGGACCACATCTACAATGAAATTTACTCCGCTCGCAGCAAACAGGAACTGACCATCCGATCGGTAAAAGAGCTTGGCGGTGACCGTTTGAATGCACAGGAAGCACTTACTAATCAATTTAAACTCATCATCTATGCGATGACGCACAATCTATTTCAACTCATGAAGGAGGTATTGCCGGAAGCCTTGAGAAGTCTTTCCGTGCAAACACTTATACATGAATTCGGGCGTATCCCAGTGCAGGTAAAGGTTTCAACCAGGCGGATTTGGCTTCGCTGGACCAGCTGTTACAAGCACAAAGACCTTGTTCTGAAGCTCGTGAAGCGCTTGAAGGCGCTACCTAAGCCAGCCTAGCCCAATCACTAATCAGGAATCTCAACTAGTCAATCAATATTTTACTGAGCGGCGCTATCCGTCTATGTTGCGGCGCTTTGACACACCTGACACTTAATTCCGTCTTCGACTTTTTGCACTTTGGCAGCCAGGATCGGTGGGTTAAAGGTCAAAACTTCAAAAAAACTCGTCCGCAAAACCCCTTGAGTTGCCGAGTCACATCACTTTACTACAGACATGAATAGTTCACGACGACGCAGCCAATAAATTTGTCGGCGGACTAGAACTGGTGCACGACGGAAAGTCCATGAAAATTCAAGACGTTCAGGGCGATGCACAACGCG
>CAJCHQ010000573.1 GCA_903970295.1 Bryobacterales bacterium | reverse complement strand
GCGCCGAACCCTGGACTGAAGAAATGCGGCAGCAGATCGAAAACAAATTGCGCATCAGAGCACTCGACATCTACGGACTGAGCGAAGTCATGGGACCCGGCGTATCGATGGAATGTCTGTCCGGAAATTCGGGTCTGCACGTTTGGGAAGATCATTTTCTGCCCGAGATAATCGATGCAAAAACTGGAAGGGTACTGCCCGATGGTGAAGAGGGCGAATTGGTCTTCACGACTTTGACCAAGGAAGCAATTCCGGTGGTGCGCTATCGCACGGGCGATCTGTCTTCATTGCAAAGAGAACGCTGCCTCTGCGGTCGCACAATGGTGCGTATGAATCGGGTCAGGGCGCGCATCGACGATATGTTAATCGTGCGCGGCGTCAATGTTTTTCCGGCCGAAATCGAAAAAGCATTGCTTTCTTTAGAAGAGTTGGCGCCGCATTATCAATTAGTGCTCGACCGAGTCAAAGCTCTCGATCATTTGGAAGTACATATCGAGCCGAACGAAATGTTTGTCAACCGATTCGGTGCGGTCGATGACAATCACGTTGCAGTCTCGAACCTGAGCCGCCGGGTGCAAAGTTTGCTCAAAGACACGCTCGGGCTGACGGCCGCAATCAAGCTTCTCAAACCAGGCAGCATTGCTCGCAGCGAAGGCAAAGCGGTAAGAGTGATCGATAAACGGAACAAAGCCACGTAACGGCCCGCACGAAATAATAGCGAAAGGAGTTGAGATGAAGCCGGAATTGCGCACGGGGTTGACCGCGGAAATCGAGGTCACTGTGGGAACTGATATGCTGGCCGAATTCGACGGTGAAGAGATTCAGCAGCTTTACGCCACTTCCGCGCTGGTCCATAACGCAGAATTAGCGGCTCGAAAACTGCTTGTCCCTTACCTCGAACCACAAGAACAAGCGATGACATCGATTATCGAGGTATCGCATTTGATGCTCACCGTTCCCGGTATGCGCGTTAAAGTCAAAGCTCATTTGAAAGAGATCAGAGAGAAAAAAATTGTTTGCGATATCGAAGCCACTCACGTGCGCGGCAAAGTGGCAAAAGGCACTTTGACTCAAGCGATCGTGGAAAAATCTTGGCTGGACAACAAAGTGAAAGAGATGTCCTTAATCAATCAACTCGCTCTCCAATCAGAAGCAGCGCAAAAGAAATAACGCCGAGAATTACGCTCACAAAATCCCTCAGATCCGTAGAAACCACCAAGCAAAGCGAGGTCCCAAATGGTAAAGCTAGTTGTGTTGTACAAAAAAGCCGCCGACGTCAAAGCCTTCGACGATCATTACTTTAATATCCATTTGCCCCTGGCGGAAAAAATTCCCGGACTGATCAAGACCGAAATCGCCAAGGTGAACGGTTCTCCGGCCGGAGAAAGTGAATATCATTTGGTAGTCGAATTGTATTTCGAGACCATGGAGGCACTCAAAGCCGGCATGTCATCTGCGGAAGGAAAAGCGGCCGCGAAAGACGTCATGAGTTTTGCCAAAGATGTCGTCTACATGATGTTTGCCGACGTCGAAGAAAAAGTAAAAGCTGCGGCTCATTAACCATGCCTCAACCACTATCACTGGAAAACGCAGTCGCCGGTGCAACTCCTGAGTCATTCAATTTCAGGCGAATCGTTTATAGCAAAAACAATTACACGGCGACGGTTATGATCAATCGTCCCGAAGTACTCAACTGCTTCGATTACACGACTCTGAAAGAACTGGCCCAGGCGTTTCTCGATGCCAGCGTCGATGACGCGATTGGCGTTGTCGTCGTCACCGCTGCCGGCGAGAAGGCCTTCTGCACTGGAGCCGATCTGAAAGAACAGGATGATTACATCGCCAAGAAGCCGAACGACTACTACAAATGGATGTATGCGTTCATCGAAATGCACGACCGATTGCGCAATATCGGCAAGCCGACAATTGCCCGATTGAACGGCATGACCGTAGGTGGCGGCAACGAGCTGAACATGGCTTGCGATCTGGCAATTGCCGCGGATCACGTGACCATTCGCCAGATCGGAGCCGCCCGTGGTAGTGTCGCCGCCGGTGGCGCTACGCAATGGCTGCCTATGATAGTCGGCGATAGGCGGGCGCGCGAGATGCTGCTTTTGTGCGAACCGATCGATGCCTACACGGCGCTCGACTGGGGGCTAGTCAACCAGGTCGTGCCTTATTCGATGCTTGATTCGGCTGTCGAAGCTCTGGCCGAAAAGCTCTACAACAAGCTACCGGAATGCGTTCGCTACACGAAACAGCAAGTCAATTTCTGGCGCGATTTTTCCTGGTCGATGACAATCGGCCATGCCCGCGACTGGCTGACTTTGCACGCCGGGTCAGGCGAAACACTGGAGGGCTTGAAATCTTTCCGCAAAAAGACCGAAATGCCCTATGCCCAAATCCACGAAACGGCAGCTGCCCGTGCACCTTTGTTCAGTGGAGATGTTGAAACCGAATCTTGCACCACGTGTGGTGAATCGATGCCGACTAGCTTTGCATTCTGCGGAGCATGCGGTAATAAAAAAATCTGAGGAGAGAAAAATGATGACCTTGACTAACCAACACATCCTGACCGCGGTCGAAGACAATACGGCGATCATCACATTGAACAGACCGAAAGCGTTGAACGCGCTCAACCACGACTTGATGGATGAGCTAGTCAAAGCCCTCGAGCAATTCGACGCCGATACCAGCGTTCGGGTCGTAATTTTGACGGGCGGCGAGCGCGCCTTCGCCGCCGGTGCCGACATAAAAGAAATGGCGGAAGAGACGGCGATCAGCATTATGCTCAAGAACCGCTTCGCCACCTGGGACAAAATTCGCGCCTTCTCGAAGCCGTTAATCGCCGCAGTCAGTGGCTACGCCCTCGGTGGCGGCTGCGAATTAGTGATGAATTGCGATATCATCATTGCCTCGGAATCAGCCCAATTCGGTCAACCTGAAATCAATCTGGGCGTCATTCCGGGGGCCGGCGGCACGCAAAGACTGACGAGAATTGCCGGCAAGTACAAAGCGATGGAAATGATCCTCACGGGCAGACCGATTAGTGCTCATGAAGCTTTAGCCATGGGTCTGGTCAATAAAGTGGTGCCCGTGGAATTGTTTATGGATGAAGCCAGAGCAATGGCTAAAGAAATCGCCAAGAAGTCACCAGTGGCAGTGCGGCTGGCCAAAGAAGCGATCCTGAAAACTTTCGATACTTCGATTTCAGAAGGGCTGGAATTCGAACGCAAGAATTTCTACATGCTTTTTGCTTCCGATGACCAAAAAGAAGGCATGCGGGCGTTCATGGAAAAGCGCGCCGCTAATTTCACCGGCAAATAATTAGGACAAAAAAATTCTGGAGTTTAATAATGGAAGATAGTAACAACCTTCTGATTTTAGAAAAGAAAAATGGCGTCGGCATAATTACATTGAACCGGCCGGATAAACTGAACGCTTTTAATGATGAGTTGACCTTCGCTATCCAAGACACTTTGAAAGAATT
>CAJCHQ010000572.1 GCA_903970295.1 Bryobacterales bacterium | reverse complement strand
ACCCAGGATATGACTGGTGCCATGCATGTACAGAACTTTTAAGGTCAGCAACTCATTCTCTTTGCCGAGCGCCTTGGCTCTGTTCAAGGCCAAATTTTCGGCACGCTTGCTAGCCATATCCGGGCTCAGTACGCCAAGTTTAATTAAGCCAGCGCGCAGAATATTTTCTGCATGGGCATGCACTGAATTGATCGTGCGTCCCGGTCCGGCAAAAGCAATCGCGGCTTGCTGTGCCTCGAGGACCAGGTCGTAGATTTCACGTTGTGCTTCGCTGAACTTGCCGCTCACAGGAAACGTGCGTGTAATGTCCGATGCGTAGCCGGCGAATTCGCAAGCCGAATCGATCAAAACCAGTGAGCCTGCAGTGAGCGAGTCCTGGCAGCTCGTGTAGTGAAGAGTGCAGGCGTTGTTGCCATTGGCGACAATCGTTTCATAAGCGGGAGCGGCCACACCATTATCGTTGTAGTGGAAGTGCAGAGTCGCCCTGAGATTGTATTCCTTCAGGCTGGCACCTTCTCGACCGCAGCGCATCATGGCCAGGTTATGGGCCTGAGCTGTGATTTGTGCGGCGTGGCGAATCATGGCCACTTCATCGGATGACTTGATCATGCGTTCCCGGTGCACGATTGCTTCTGGATTCAAAAGCGGCTTCTGACAGGCTTCGTGCAGGGCGCGGAATTTCTGGTCGTAATTGAAATTGCGCCCGAATTTGTAATAGACCACAGCTACTTTAGCCAGCAGTTTGCCAACGACTTGTTGGAACTCTTCGACGGTGTAAGCTTCATCGACTAGGAAGTTTTGCTTCGTCCCTTCCACCCCAAAGCGGAATCCTGTCCAGATCTCACTCTGCTGGTCTTTGGGTCGAACGAAGGCAATCACTGTGCCCGTGCTTTTGCTTTTCTTGTGTAGAACAATGGCCGCATCGGGTTCGGGGAAGCCAGTCAGCCACAAAACATCTGAACTCTGGCGGAAACTGAAAGTGGTGTCGTTCGAGCGTGTCTTTTCCGCTGCCCCGACAACAATCGCCAGGCTGTTATTACGCATTCGTTTCAAGATTCGCGAAATACGGATTTGATGCTCTGTTCGGGAAATCTGGGGAGCAGATTTTTCGTGAGACTGATTCATAAAACACCTCGATATATTTCACGCCGAAGACATATGTGCCGGCGGGAGAATTTGATGTCTTCCGTGGACGCTGCGCGCGGAAGCTGAAATCCAGACCAGACCGCTCGACATGCAGAGAGTTCGAGACTGGGCTTGAGGAGAAAGTTGTTTAGAAGAGATAGGTTGGAATAGATTTGTCGGAAGATTGGAAAAATAAGAACGTAATTCGAGACTAACTTGCCTGTAATCAGGTATTCAAGAAAAACTGATCTCGATGAGTTAGATTTACTGCGATTGTCAAGCTATCCGAGCTGACTTCTGTGTTGCCGAAGAGCAATGATCGGAGCCTACCTGAGCGCCGTTGAGATAAATGCGGTAATGGATTGCAAGAAGCCAAGGGGAACTGGAAATAATTCTCGAACCGCATGCGGTGGCTTCGCGGTTTGTAAAGCGCTCCTCAAGCAAGCTGCCGTAGATCGTAGCCGACCGCTGTGTGGGTGTTATCATGATGGTTGCTCCGATTTTCGAGGTTAGTCATGAGTAAACCCGCGCTAAGGTTGCTTGTAGCGTCATTACTTGTTTCAACAACATTTTCGCTTGCAGTGGCTGCTGGTCCCAATTACCCTACCGAGGCGTATAACGCCACTTACTTGAGATTGAACTCGGCCGGTACTTCCAGCTACAGAATTTGTACCGACGGACAGGGTCATGTGCGGATCGAGACGACGCCACCTCAAGCTGGACTGACGATTTCAGCAGATAGTCCAGCGAGAACGATTCAAATATTCGACTACCCTCGCCATCAATCGATCATGCTTTTGGAAAAACAGAAGTTGGCGATCGAACAACCCATGCGCGCCGATGCCTCCGCCGCTCCCATGGACGAGGCCCGCATCAAAGAACTACATGGCAAATCACTCGGTGCTGCAGTCAAATTCGGTCAACCATGCCATGGTTGGCAATACGAGGCAGCCAACGGTGTCATGACCGAATCCTGGACTGCCGACAAGTTGAACTGCCCGATTCACACAGTCACCACAAGCACAAGCGGCGACGAAGTCATGCATTTGCAAAAGTATGTGCTGAAAGACCCGGATCCGGCCGAATTCGAAGTTCCAAAAGACTATAAAATTACCAAGAGTGCCATTTCTGGTGGCGGTACGAATAACTGACCGCGCTAGGCTTTCTGTTTATTCAAAATATATTCGCGAGCTTCTGCCACCAAATACAGTGACCCTGTGACGCAGATTACATCCTCGCTGCCGGCCATGCTAAGCGCTTTTTCGATCGCTTCGCCAACATTCGGCGTCGTCAAAAACTCGCCTTTGACTTGAACCTCTAGTCCCTGCGCGATTGCTTCAGGATCGACTGCCCGTAAATTGGTGGAACGCGTAGCGATGAGGCAGCGACTGATCGGAGCTAGTTCGCGCCAGATCGCATTGATGTTTTTATCCTGGTTGACGCCCAGAATGATGATGCAATTATTCCTGCTGAACAGATTGCGAATCGCCTGTGCCAGCGCAAAAGCAGACTCGTGGTTGTGCGCGCCGTCAACGACGATCGTCGGTTCGTTCGGTCGCTCCGAGCCTTTCCCTTGAAGAACTTCAAGCCGACCTTCGATGCGGGTTTTGCTCAAACCGTCTTCGATATTCTTTTGAGTGATTTCCACCCCTCGGTCCATGAGACCGCTGGCTACAGAAGCAGCTGTCGCCGCGTTGTCGATCATGTGCACGCCCAGCATGGGCGTATGCAAAGTCATTGCCCCTTTCATGTTCTCCATCACGAAAGTCTGCCCATTCAAAGTTTGCTTTTGCGGTTTGATTTTGCAAGACCGTTTGACGTCGATTAAGGCAGCTCCAACGTGGTGGCATTTGCGGCCGACTGCCGAACGCACCGATGGGTCTCGTTGTGGTCCCAGCACGGCGAAACATCCTGGCGTGATGATTCCCGCTTTATTTGTGGCGATTTCGGACTGGCTGCTGCCGAGAATTTCTGTATGCTCGAGACTGACGGCAGTGATCACAGAAACATCTTTGGTATCGAAAACATTGGTGGCATCGTAACGGCCGCCTATGCCGACTTCAACTACTTGCCATTGAATTGGCGGATCGGATTTGCGCGTAAGGTGGAAGAAAAGGGCTGTCAGTATGCCAAAAGTGGAAAACGGTCCGGAACCACTGCTCGATTCTTGCTGAATCACTTCGTGGATTTCGGTCATGCCACGGGCAAAACGCTCTTCGGATATATTCTGGCGGTTAAAGCTCAGACGTTCGGTGTAGGAGTGCAGATGTGGGCTTGTAAAGAGCGCGGTTTCGAATCCAGCCTCGACAAGAATAGATTCGATCATTCTGGCGGTGCTGCTTTTTCCTTTGGAGCCTGTGATGTGAATCGTGTGACGACCATTTTGAGGATTGTCCAAAGCGTTCAGGAGACGTTTCATTGAATCCAGGCTCATGGTCGCCGCTCGCGAGCCATGCGTGCCTCGTTCCATGTCCGGAAACGATTGGAGATATTCCACTGCTTCGGTGTAGTTCATCAAGTAACGGATTCCAGAACTTGCATTAGTATGTGATCTTAGTATGAACGTAAACTGAACTACATCTGCGCAAGTATTTCAAGTAGCAGCAATCATGACATCGCTTGATTTGCCGCCTCAGCCAAAGTGCGGTCGAGTCTGCTCTTGGCTTCGCGTGGGAAATCTAAGCGCTTGGCGAGTAGTTCCGGATTCTTCAACTTTCTCAAACTTTGCGACTGGCAGGCAGTTTGATGGTCGCGTGAGATTGTTTGTTTTCAGCGCTTGAAAAACTTGATGTTGGTATCGTGTAAGATAGCCAACTTTGCGAAAAAAGAACATAAATAGCAAAAGCTGAAAAGAAAATATTAGGCCTTGGCGCTGAGGTCTGCACTCAGATATGCCCAGATAATTCATGAACAAATTCAAAATTTGAGTGAATGTTTGTATTCGAGTGTTGAAGAGCGGTCAAGAGCATCGAGTAGAAAATTCAAGAGCATCATTTTCTCGCAAACCAAGTGG